>CAZMNG010000038.1:0-12750 GCA_964567505.1 uncultured Chthoniobacterales bacterium | reverse complement strand
TTGTTGCCTGAATTTTTCCCAATAATAGACGGACTGATAGACGGTCAAGATTCTTTCCCAGTGGCACATCCGGTAGCGTTCCGGACGAGTTGCTGGACCGAGTCGACCGCGGTTTGCTAGATTGGGTACTCGGATCCAGGCACATGTTCCTTCGATTAAAATCGTTCGACACAAGTCCGCGAGAGCTGCTCAAAACATGAACAAATCACCGTTAGCCTGTATCTTGTTCATCGTTGTTATCGATCTGCTCGGGTACGGTATGATTATACCGCTCCTGCCATTGTATGCCCAACGCTTCCACGCGACGGAATGGCAAATCGGATTCCTGCTCGCTTCTTTCGCTGCTATGCAGTTTTTGGCATCGCCGTTCCTCGGATGGTTTTCTGACCGGCACGGCCGCAGGCCGGTACTGTTGGCGAGTCTGGTTGGGTCGGCGGCCGGATACATGCTGATGGCCAGTGCCGGGTCGCTGTCGATGTTATTTCTGGCGCGAATTCTCGCGGGCGTGGCCGGCGCGAGCGTGGGAACCGTTACTGCTTACATTGCGGATATTACACCTGCCGAGAAGCGTTCGAGTCGGAACGCGCTGATTGGCGCGTCCTATAGTATCGGAGGCATATTGGGCCCAGCGCTTGCCGGACTCTTGAGCCCGTGGTCAATAGTCGCACCATTTTGGTTGGCAGCAATCTTGTCAGGTTCAAATGCAATTTGGACGTGGTCCGTACTTCGGGAACCGGAAAGGCATGCTCTACACCAACAGGCTCCAGGTAATTTAAGGCAGGCATTCAGAGAGGCCGGTGGTTGGCGGCTCGGAATCGTTACGATGACTAAATTTGCTTCATCCACAGGGTTCGCGATCTGGCTTACAATCGCTCCACAGGTCCTCTTTCGCAGATTCGGATTGGATGAGAGCCAGATCAGCTTTGTGTTTGTGGCGGCCGCTATTCTCAGTGTTGCGATTCAGGCCGGATTATTTAGCCGGCTCGCTAAACACTTCGGCGACGTAGACCTGCAAATCGCCGGTTTGGCCATCATGGCCGTCTGCCCTTTCATTATGCCGTCAACCGGGCCCTTTCCTCTCTTTGTTACCTTCGCAATGGTCTTTGTGATCGGAATGTCTTTGTCATTGCCAATACCAAGCGCCCTGGCCTCCAAGCTCGCAAGCGCCGCCATGCAAGGACGTGTGCTGGGAATTGTGGACTCAGTCAACTGTTTAGGGGGCGTGTGCGGTCCGGTATTCGCCGGGTTTTTGCTCACCGCCGATCATGCCCGCCCGATCGGTCAATACGGGAACTCGCCACTTCTTGCCTGCGGAGTGATCCTCGCGATTGGATGTGCCGTGGCTGTCACGTTGCGCCAACCCAAACCGAAGTCGGTCGCATCGCCACACGTAGCCCCGGACAAAAAGTCATAATCGCGTAATTTCGACAGAACCGAATTTTGAAAGATCACAACTTGACTGGATCTTAAACAGACGTGGAGCGTCTGTTTAGTTGCGATTGCAGCTCGACACACGGCTGAAAGTCAGCTAGAAGGCGACAATCTCCCCATTAGTCTCGTCTACGACATGCCAAGCAGATTGCCAGGGATTTCTTTGCTGCCGCTCCTGATGACTGAGGCGAATTTGGTCTGTGGCTTCGCCGCCGTATTGTGCGTCGTTACCGCCGGTTCCTTGAACAGCGCCGTTACGGAACCTGTCTTTTTTGGATGGTCGGTCTTCTTGATTGTAGCGGCCGGGGTGTTCGATGTGCTTGACGGCCGGCTAGCTCGGTTGTTTGGTGGAGAGTCGGCCTTCGGACGCGAGTTGGATTCGCTTGCAGACTTTGTTTCGTTCGGGGTTGCGCCGGCGATACTAGCCTATCGCCTCCTCCTGAAAGACCTCGTAGTTGTTGGTTCGATTGTGGCGGCGAGTTACGTCGTCGCCAGTGCGTTTCGCCTCGCGCGCTTCAATGCCGATCAAGCTCCGAGCGTAATGCCTGGCAAGGTTAAAACTTCTCGCGGATTGCCGGTTCCTTTCCCCGCCGGCGGCATCGGTATTTTCATTTGGTTCGATTTGTCGCTCCCGGTCGAATTTCAGCCCGTGATCCGAAGCTGGGTGCTGCCGCCCTTACTACTATTTGCCTCGGCAATGATGGTCAGCAACTTTCGTTATCGGGTCGGCGGACGCCTTCGCCTTACGCTAATTGTCGCGGCTATTCTCGCGTTCATCGCAAGCGCGGACAGCCGATGGCGTTGGCTCCCGCCGTTCGTCCTGTTCGTCGGCGGCCTGGTTTACGCTCTCCTTCCTCCATGCCTGTCGGTGATCAGGGGGCGGGGAGAAGTTACGAATGCCTAGCCCGTCTGAAGCAATGAAGGTGGTACTATTTCCCGGTCAAGGAACCCAATACAAAGGCATGGGCAAAGATCTGTGGCCCGCCTATTCTCAGCTTGCCGATACGGCATCTCAGATTCTTGGTTTTTCGATTGTCGAATTGTGCCTGAATGATCCGCAGAATCAATTGCGGCTCACGCATTATACACAACCCGCGCTCTATGTCGTGAGCGCGCTTCGCTACTACCGCTGGCGGGAAACAGAGACTGCGCCGGATGCGGTGGCAGGGCATAGTCTCGGCGAATATCTGGCGCTGCTCGCAGCCGGCTGTTTCGATTTCGAAACCGGGCTGCGCCTTGTGCAAAAGCGAGGCCGCCTCATGAATCAGGCAAGCAGCGGCGCTATGGCCGCCGTGCTCGGAATGCGGGCGGACGCGCTGCAAGCCTTTCTGTGCGACCATAAGCTGGATAGCATCGATGTGGCCAACTTCAACTCGCCGACTCAATCGGTCATAGCAGGCGATAGCACTTCCATTGTTGCCGCTGAAAAGCTTTTGATGGCGCGTAATGTGCCATGTTCCGTCCTGAACGTCAGCGCGCCGTTCCATTCACGCTATATGCGGCCGGCGCAGGAAGAGTTTGCCGAATTTTTGCGCGGTTTTACTTTTCGCGACCCGGCCATTCCTGTCATTGCCAACGCAACGGCCCGACCTTATCCGCCGGGCCATGTCGCCCAACTCCTTGCACAACAGATCGCCAGCCCGGTGCTCTGGACCGAGAGTATCCGATACCTGATGGGGCAGAGCGACTTCACCTATGTGGAAATGGGGGCCGATCCTGACCGAATCGGTGGCGCCGTGCTAAGCAAATTGGTCGACGAAATCCGCCGCACGGAAGCGCCGTTACAAATCGACGGAGTCCCGGCCGGTCCTGCGGCGTCCGCATCTGAGGTGTCGATCCCGGCTGCGCCGGAGCCTTCGCCAAAATCCGGATCTGATGCGGAATTTCTCGGCAGTCCGGTTTTCCGGAAACGTTACGGCCTTAAGTACGCCTACGTGGCCGGTTCGATGTACCGCGGCACCTCCTCGCCAGCCCTGGTCATCCGGATGGGGCGCGCCGGGATGATCGGCTACCTGGGAACCGGTGGTTTGAGCCTGGCATCCATCGAAAAGGGGATTCAGACCATCCAGGCGCAGCTTGAGCCGGGGCAACCCTACGGTGTTAACCTGCTTGCCGATTATGATAATCCGGCCGCGGAGCGCGCCACAGTCGACTTGTATCTGCAATACCAGGTTCGCTGTGTTGAGGCGGCAGCCTTCATGCAAATAACCCCCGCCCTGGTATTGTTTCGCGTCAAGGGTCTTTCCCGGGACGCAGAGGGGAACATTCAGTGTGCCCATCGTGTGCTGGCCAAGGTCTCCCGGCTCGAAGTCGCCGAAGCGTTCGTCAGTCCGCCTCCGGCCAATTTGGTGGACGCGCTTCTTCGGGAAGGGGCGATCAACGCCGAACAGGCGGCTTTGGCGCGGAATGTCCCGATGAGCCACGACCTGTGTGTGGAAGCCGATTCGGGCGGTCATACCGATGCCGGAATACCCACCATTCTTCTGCCCGCCATGTTAGAGCTGCGAAAAGCACTGGTCGGCCGCTACAACTATCGGGAGCCGCTTTGCATGGGGCTCGCCGGAGGCATTGGCACTCCCGCTTCTGCCGCGGCAGCGTTTGCCATGGGCGCGGATTTTATTCTGACCGGCTCAATCAACCAATGCACCGTCGAATCAGGCGCCACCGACGCGGTCAAAGCGATGTTGCAACAGGCCGGTATTCACGACATGGCGTACGCCCCGGCGGGCGACATGTTCGAACTGGGCGCGCGGGTCCAGGTGCTCAAGAAGGGATTACTATTTCCGACGCGCGCCAATAAGCTCTACGCGCTTTATACTCACTACGGAAGCCTCGAGGAGATTCCTGCGGCAGAGCGAGCCAGGCTGGAACGCAGTTTCTTCAAGCGCAGCCTGAGCCGAGTGTGGGAAGACACCCTGCGCCATTTAGAGGCAAGAGGCCGGGAGAGAGACAAAGAGATCGCGCAAGCCAACCCAAAGGTGCGCATGGCGCGCGTGTTCCGATGGTATTTTGCATATTCGACCCAGCTGGCTTTCAGCGGATCGACCGAGGACCTGGTCAATTACCAGGTTCACACCGGACCGGCGCTCGGCGCGTTCAATCAATGGGTTAAAGGCACAGCGCTGGAGCCATGGACACAACGCCATGTTGACGAAATCGCCGTCGCGCTGATGGATGCCACAGCGCGGCACCTCCGCTCATTTAATTCCAGTTTTGCTTGCGTCGCTCACTAATCCGGACGTCTTCGAACCGGTTTCTTATTTGTTTACACTTATGCGATTTCAAACGCTGCGAGAGGTCCGGTGGATTCTGTTAGTACTCTTCGTTCTGATCGCAATCAGCATCAGGATTAACAGTTGGTTGAACATAATTTGGACAGCCCTGATTCTTGGCACCCTCTATTTCTTCCGCGATCCGAATCGGAATACGCCGTCTGATAGCGGCGCCATTGTCGCCGCGGCTGACGGGAGAATTGTCTGCATCGATGAAACGTTCGAATCGGAAGTCCTCAAGGCTGTCGCGACGCGTGTGGCAATCTTTCTTTCGGTATTCGACGTTCACGTTAATCGTGCTCCGATCGACGGAGAGATCACCTGCTTACTTAGCCATCCTGGTCGTTTTCTGGACGCTCGTCATCCCGATGCCACACGTGAGAACGCGTATAAGACCTGGGCGTTCCGGAACCCACAAGCCACGCTCGTGGTGCGGCAAATCGCCGGCGCGGTGGCACGGCGCACTATTGCCTGGTCCAAAGTCGGCGATGAGGTACGAAAGGGCGAACGCTTTGGAATGATCCGATTTGGCTCACGGACGGAAGTTTATTTGCCGATTGACTGCAAAATTACGGTAAGCATCGGTGACCGCGTGAAAGCGGGGGAAACTGTGATTGCGAAGTTCCGTTCGAATGAACCGATCGCTTCCTAACATTTATTATTTTGCCACTATGAAATGAAAAACGATCTCACGGATCTCCAAGTCCGGCGCGTTACCGAGCTTATCGAGGCGCGCTACGGGGACCTTCTCGAATCCACGCTCGACGCAATCGTGATCATCAATAACATGGAGCGCATCGCGTTCATCAATGGCGCAGGGGAAGCGGTCTTTGGTTATTCTCGCTCAGATTTGCTGGGCCAGCCGATCCAGATCTTGCTGCCTCCACCCAAACGCGGCGGGCATTTTGTGCCTCGGGCAGACTACTTCACTCACCCCAGAAGACGTGTGGAGGGTGCGGCATACGAACTGCGCTGTGTACGTTACAGCGGAGAGGAGTTTCCAGTCGAGATTATTCTAAGCCCATTGGACACCGAGGAAGGTACGGTGGCGATGTGTGCTATTCGCGATATTTCGGAACGAAAGCAGTTTGAAGAGTCGCTGCGGAAGGCGAACCAAATGAAGAGCGAGTTTCTGGCGAACATGTCGCACGAGCTGCGCACGCCGCTCAACGGTATCATTGGCTTTACCGAATTCCTGGTCGATGAAAAGGCGGGATCGCTGAATCCGATGCAAAAGGAATGTCTGACCGACATTCACCACAGCGCCCAACACTTGCTCCAACTCATCAACGGTGTGCTCGACCTCGCCCGGGTGGAGGCCGGCAAGTTAGAACTCAATCCGGCAACGTTTCTGCCCGCGAAGGCTATCGAAGAAGTGTGTGCAGTGACGAAGGGCATCGCGCAAAAGAAGGGGGTGAGCGTCACCTGGAGCGTCGCGCCAGAGCTCGGCAGCGTTACGTTGGACGAGCAGAAGTTTAAGCAAATTTGCTATAACTTGCTGTCTAACGCCGTGAAATTCACCAGCCCCGGCGGGAGCGTCGAAATTAGCGTATCGGCGCGTGAGGAGAATCGATTCGAGTTACGGGTCAAAGACACCGGAATCGGTATCAGGAAGGAAGATTTGCCACGGCTGTTCCGTGAGTTTGAGCAACTTGAAACCGGCACCGCGCGCCGCTTTGAAGGCACCGGTCTGGGATTGGCGCTTACCGAGAAACTCGTCCGGCTTCAAGGTGGGAGCATCGGTGTCGAAAGCGAATATGGACAAGGCACCACTTTTGTCGTGCTAATGCCTAGAATCGTCACCGAGGTGCATGCTCCTTAGCCCGAACTTCTCATCCGGCCCAGGCCGGATGCTGGAGTTTGGACATTTTCAATGGCCACAAGCGGCTTTCGACCCCGCTCAGGCCTAGCGTTTCCCGAAGAGGCGCGAATTTTTGCTTGAGGCCGCAATGGTTTGAACCATCGGTCGTGTAGCGGCAGCTCCGTAGGAGCGTGATCTGTATAGCTGCCACGCCAAAAAATTGCGATAAGCTCCGTAGGAGCGGCATCGCGGCTAATATCTCTCGTTCTATACACTCATAACCAGCAGGAGCATCACCGGCGCACCGGGAAAAGATTATAACAATTTGTTTTATTGCTCGCGATGTCAGAATAGAATCCTCCCACGGCCAACAAGTTTTGCTCTCTCAATATTCATTGTATTTTCAGTAGCAAAGAGCGCATCCCGACGTTGAACCCGGTGCTGAGGGAACGACTCTGGCCTTTCTTGGGTGGTATTGCCAGGCAAAATGGTATAAAACCAAGATGCATCGGCGGGGTTGCAGACCACGTTCATTTGCTGCTGTCATTGCCAATGACAGTTCCCGTCGCCAAAGCCATTCAATTGCCTTGACCGTCCTTCCGGGACGGCGGTCCTGCTGTATCGCTGCCCAGGCACTTCGTACCCGGCTACTATCATGCTGTTCCTCCGGGACAAAATACTTTCACCCTCCGAGGCTTTGCTCAAGTTAACGCTTATGGGCCGCCGCCGGACGATTTCGGCCCTCCGGGTGCATATTTCTGCGAAATAAGCGGTCTAACAACGCCCAATAACCCTTCGAACAAACGTCAGCCTGAGGAAAATTGCTCATTTCGAACAGAACGCATAAAACGTGTGACCCGGGGGCACAGTAAACCTGACGGTTACGATCCGTGACCCCCGACCGGGCTCCGTAGCAAGCTTCGCGCTCATTTTCCGAATTTATGGTTTTGACAACATAGCCCTCATTTACTAAAAGCGTGATTATTCCAGTCTTTATGGGCCATCGCCCCGGAATTGTCCGCAAACGGGTCCGAGCGGGTCGCGTTTTCCTTGTGTTGCGTTTGCTTGATTGGAGACGCAGCGACCAACGGAAAGAGGCACACGCTATTGCCGCGCGTCGAGACTGGGTTTCAAACAGCAAGGAAGCATCGATATGCGAATGACAACACGACCCGTCCCCACGGCGCCGCGGACGGTCAAGATTGGCCGACAAAGCGTCTACCGAGTATACGCGAGCGCAGTCGACTTCGGCCTGCGCTACCTGCAAAACGGGCAACTCTTTGAACTTATGCGTGGCCTTAGTGCGAAGTTCGGGATGATTCACGGACCCGCTCAGGCTTGCCTTCGTAGGATATCGCTGATTCTCCGGGCTGCCGCTTGCGGCGCGCTGGCCGGTGTATTCGTCTTCGGCCTAACCGCTCGCGCGCAGGAGAATTTCACATGGAGCGCCACCCCGGGGTCCGGGCTCTGGACCACTGCTGCCAATTGGTCGCCAGATACGGGCCCGCCGAGTGAATCCGACACGGCGATTTTTGGTGGATCGACGATCACTTCGATCACTTTAGGGGGCCCTGGGGTCAACACGATGCAGTTCAATGCTGGAGCGCCCGCGTATAGCTTCAGCTTAACTGGTGGGATCTTTGTTATTTTTGGTGGGATCGTCAACAACTCCTCGAACCAGCCTACTTTTACAGTTGGCGCAACCAGCCCAAATGTCGCTACCCTGTTGTTTACAGGGAGCGCAGTGACAGGCACGGCTGCCAACGCCAACATCATCAACAACTCCGGTGGTGTTACGGAGTTCGCTGCCTCGAGTTCGGCCGCGAACGCAACCCTCACCAACAACAATGGCGGGACGACTGAGTTTGTTAACACCGCGACGGCCGGCAGCGCCACCATCACGACGAACTCCGGCGGGCTCACGGAATTTGAAAATCAAGCTACCGGCGGTTCGGCGCGGCTGATCACAAATGCTGGGGGCACAGTCGACCTTTCGCTCCTGGCTTTAGGGTTTACGGGTATGACCGCGGGCTCGATCGAAGGTGCAGGGACTTACGCACTCGGAGGGTTTACGTTCACAGTGGGTTCCAACAATCTCAGCACGACTGTCAGCGGAACAATCCAAGGCCCCGGCGAGCTGGTAAAGGTTGGCACGGGCACACTTACCCTGACGGGTACCAATACCCAGATTGTAACAGCGTTCGACGTTGGCGTCATTGCAGCACGCACTGACGCCAACCTGGGAACAGGGATCCTTGATTTTAACGGCGGCACGCTCGAGGCGCTTGCGGCCGGGGGTGGAATCGTATCGAGCAAACCGGTTGCCGTCAATGCCGGCGGCGCCACATTTCAGGCAGACTCCGGGACCACCTCGACTTTGAGCGCAAATATGGATGGGATCGGGGCGTTGACCCTGACCGGCAGCGGAAGTTTGATCCTGACCGGCACGAACACCTACGGCGGAGGTACAACGATCAGCGGCGGAACGCTCCAGCTGGGCAATGGTGTAACGACTGGCACCATCGCTGAGAACGTAGTCGACAATTCCGCGCTGGTCTTTGACGAATCCACCGGTGTGACGTTCGGCGGAGTGATCAGCGGAACGGGAACCCTGACCCAGAACGGAAGCACCACGCTGATCCTCACCGGCAATAACACCTTCACCGGTACCACCTTCGTCAACGCAGGAACACTCCAGATCGGCAACGGTGGCGCCACAGGAAGCGTTGTTGGAAATGTGACCGACAACACGGCGGTGGTGTTTGATCGATCGGACACCCTGACCATTGGTGGGGTGATCAGTGGAAGCGGGAGTCTGACTCAGGCTGGCACTGGGACATTGGTCCTGACCGGAGCGAACATTTATACAGGCGGGACAACAATCAGCGCAGGTACGCTGGAGCTCGGGAGCGGCGGAAGCATTGTCGGGAATGTGACTGATAACGGCGCTCTCGTATTTAACCGCCCCGATAACGTGTTTTACAGCGGCGCGATTACCGGAACCGGGACTTTGACCCAAAGCGGTCACGGCAACCTGGTCTTAGGCGGTGTCAACACTTACAGCGGCGCGACGAATGTCGCATCAGGAAGATTGGTGACCAACTCGTCGACAGGTTTGAGTCCCAACTCAGATTTCACTGTTACTTCCACGATTGATCTAAGCGGGTTTAGTAACACAGTGGGGTCCCTGGCGGGAACCGGTACCGTCACTAGCAATGGTGTGAATACAGCCACCTTGACGGCCGGTGGCGACAATGCCAGCACCACGTTCAGCGGGACCTTGACGAACGGTCTCAGCGCTCTCGGATTCATCAAGACCGGCACGGGAACAATGATCCTCACCGGCGCAAACACCTACACCGCAGGTACAACGATCAGCGCCGGTACGATCCAGATTGGAAATGGCGGAACCACCGGGAGCATCGTTGGAAATGTGACCGACAACGCCGCTCTGGTTTTTGATCGATCGGACAGCGTGGCCTTTAGCGGAATAATCAGCGGAACCGGTGCGTTGACTCAAAGCGGAAGCGGCGCCCTGGACCTGACCGCTGCAAATACTTACAGCGGCAACACCAACGTGAACGCCGGCACGCTGTTGGTGGATGGGTCGTTAGGGGCGGGTTCGGTCAGCGTCGCTTCCGGAGCGACGCTAGGCGGCACCGGGACCATTGGGGGACCTGTTAATATCCAAAATGGAGGCGTCCTCGCGTCTGGGGATGCCCCCGGGACGCTGACGATGGGGACACTGACACTTAATTCGGGTTCGATCTCGAACTATGGACTTGGGGCTCCGAACGTCGTAGGCGGCAGCCTCAACGATCTGGTGATCGTTAACGGCAACCTGACCCTTGCCGGAACGTTAAACGTTGCCAATTCTGGTGCTTTCGGCTCTGGAGTCTACCGGCTATTCAACTACAGCGGTTCACTGACCAATAACGGGTTAACTCTGAACTCCGTGCCCGCCGGTTTCACCCCGGCAGATTTTCTGGTGCAGACCACGCAGGCCGGACAGGTGAATCTGCTGGTTTCTGCCAGCGGCTTTGCGGCCCAATACTGGGATGGAACCAATACGGTAGCCGACGGCACGATACACGGTGGCTCCGGCACCTGGGACAACGTGACGACCAACTGGACCAACGCGAACGGGACAGTCAATGCTTTCTGGGATCAGGGCGTTGCAAATTTTGAAGGAACAGCCGGGACAGTGAGTTTGGGAACCAACATCCAGTTCAGTGGGATGAACTTCACCACGGGCGGCTACCTCATCACCGCGCCGGGCGCTCAAACGTTGATCGCTGCCCCGGCCACGACGATCGATGTAGGTCCGGGCCTCACGGCGACGATCTCGGCTCCGATCGTCGATGGAGCAACGCCCGCGGCGATTACACTGACCGATTCTGGAACATTGATTCTGACCGGCGCAAACACCTACTCGGGCGGGACAACGATCAGCGCCGGGACACTGCAGATCGGCAGCGGAGGCACCAGCGGAAGTATCGTTGGGAATGTCACCGATAACGGTGCGCTCGTGGTTGATCTATCGAGTCCGGCGAGCCTGACGCTGGCCGGAGTGATCAGCGGCAGCGGGAGTCTGGCGCAGAGCGGCAGCGGGACGTTGATCTTAACCGGGACCAACAGTTACTCCGGCGGGACGACGATCAGCGCGGGGACACTGCAGATCGGTAGCGGGGGCGCCAGTGGAAGTATCGTTGGGAATGTGACCGACAATGGGGCCCTGGTCTTTGATCGATCCGACAGTGTGACATTCGCCGGAACAATCAGTGGCGCTGGGATTCTGACGCAGAATGGCACTGGCTCATTGACTCTGACAGGCGCCAACACCTACAGCGGCGGCACTAACTTTATTGCGGGAACCATTGCAGTAAGTAACGACGGCAACCTGGGGACCGGCTCTTTGACTTTTAACGGTGGTACGCTCGAAGCGCTTGCGACCGGGGGCGGAATCGTTTCAAGCAAGGCAATCGTACTTAATGCCGGGGGCGGCACGTTTCTGGCCGATACTGGAACGATTTCGACCTTGAGTGGAGTGATCAGCGGCGCCGGCAGCCTGACGCTGAGCGGAATCGGCGAAACAATTCTGACCGGCACAAATACCTACGCGGGCGGAACGATAGTAACAGGGGGCATATTGCAACTCGGCAACTTGAGTACGACCGCATCAATTGTCGGCGCGGTCCAGGTGTTGAATGGAAGTTCTCCGTCCAGCGGTCAGCTAAATACTTTCAATATCGTCAACGCGAATACCTCCGGGATTACATCAATCACGAACACCGGGAATGGCGTTATAGATAGTGCCGACACGACTTTCCACAACGCCACTACAGCGGGAAGCTCGACGATTACCAACAGCAGTGGCGGGGAAACCGGATTCGTCGACACCAGTACTGCAGGCAACGCGAACATTATCAACAACTCTGGCGGGATCACCGTCTTTCTCGTCGGCAGCACCGCTGGAAACGCAACGATCACCACAAATTCAGGTGGCATTACATTGTTCGAAGGCGCAAGCACAGGCGGGTTGGCGAGCTTGATCACCAACGCCGGGGGCACCGTCGACATTTCGGGTCTCAACGCTGCACCCGGGATGACGGCCGGTTCGATAGCCGGCGCAGGCACCTACTTACTCGGCTCGAAAACGTTTACGGTGGGAGGGAACGATACCAGCACGACCGTCAACGGAACGATCAATGACGGCGGAATAGTCGACCAGACTGGTGGTGTACTGACCAAGGTGGGCGCCGGGACATTAACGCTGACGGGGACGAACACGTATAGCGGCGGAACAAACTTCAATGGCGGCACGGTTGCCGTAGACAGCGACAGCAATCTGGGAACAGGGGCACTAAGCTTTAACGGCGGTACACTGGAAGCGCTTGCGGCCGGGGGCGGAATCGACTCCGGCAAAGCCATAACACTCAATGCCGGTGGTGGCACGTTCCTTGCCGACGTGGGGACGACTTCGACGTTGAGCGGATCGATCGGCGGAGGCGGATCATTCACCCTGGATGGTCCGGGGACACTGATTCTGACCGGAACGGGTACCTACACCGGCGGGACGACGATCAGCGCGGGGACGCTGCAGATCGGCAACGGTGGAACGACCGGAAGTTTCGTTGGGAACGTCGCCGACAACGGTGCATTGGTAATTAATCTTGCTACTCCGGCCAGCCTGACAATCAGCGGAACGATCAGCGGGACCGGGAGTTTCACGCAGAGCGGGACTGG
>CAZMNG010000037.1:0-12764 GCA_964567505.1 uncultured Chthoniobacterales bacterium | reverse complement strand
ACCCGCTACGAAGAAACATCGACGCTGGCGTGACCACACCCCCGATGGGACGCCGACCAATGTAGGATAGGCGTCTCGCCTGTCGATTGGGGGTCCTCGGCTCACGGGAGGCAGCTAAAATCTTCTTCTAAATGTCCAAACTCCAGAAAGCGGCTCGCAGAGCCGCTTCAGACGCGGCGCACTTTTCATCTTATGAAAAGTGCGGGCTAGCGGATAAATTGGTCCACAAAAGCCACGCCTAGGCCAATGCAATATTTTGGGCTTCGAGTTTGCGATCAATCGCAGCCCAGAGATCACTTTGGATATGCAGCCAATCTTCGGACCGATCTGTCCATGCGCGAAGTTCCAAGGTGCGCGTGTTCGAACTGAGGGTTGTAATGTAGGCTTGGGGCACTGGATGTTTGACCACTCCGGAAGTTTCGCTCGCGGCCTGCCTTAAGAGTTCCGTCGCGACGCTTTGATCCACGTTCCGAGGAACCTGGATCTGAGCGGTAATGGCGCGTAGCCGGTCTGAAAAGGTCCAGTTTGTAACCTCGCTGGAGATCAGGGTGCCGTTTGGAACAATAATATCGGAGCCGTCCTGGGTGTGAACAACGCTCGCCCGAATACCGATCTTTTTGACGGATCCGATCGCGGCGCCCACCTGAATCATGTCACCGACTTTAATCGGTCGCTCGAAGAGCACAATCAAGCCGGACACAAAATTATTAATTACGTTCTGCAATCCGAAGCCGACGCCAACGCTGAATGCTCCCGCCAGTATCGTGAATTTTGTCATATCCACGCCCAATGCCGCCAGTGCGATAAAGAAACCGACCATCAACACCGTGTAGTGAAGTACACTCGAAATGGCATAGGGCAGACCACGCGATAGCTTGAGCCGGTCGTAGACATCCTCTTCCAGCAAGAAACGCAAGAACTTTGAAACCAGGAGGGAAGCCCATATCGCCAGGATGAAGCCGGCCATCTGACCCAGCGAGAGGCGGAAAGAGCCCAGCGTGATGGCGCTATTCAGCAGCGCATTTGCTTCACCTAATACAGGTTCGCTCAGCTGAAATTGTTTAAGCACTAAATTTAACCATAGTAGGAAAATCAGGAACCGAAGTACCTGCATGGTCCGCCGTCGAAGCAATCCGCGGTGCCTGCGGACAGTTGCGGAATAGGTCAAGGGCCTCACCTCGAAGGCGATTATTACCAAGCCTTCGACAATACGACTCGCCGCAGTTAAGATTAATGCCAGAAAGGCCGCGCGGAGAATGGAATTACCTAACAGATACGAGAGACTGTCGTAACCCAAAATGTCTCCAACCAGGGCGGCTCCCAGCAGAAACAGACTGACTCGGGCAAACCATCGACCGGTGCGAGGTAGAGGCGGTTGAGCGCCCTCGCCGCTCGCGGTCCGTGGTATTGCACGAAGCAGCCAAACGATAAAGCAGATCCCGCCTAGCATTTCCACTATAAACAAGCAGCGGGTGACCAACGGCAGAGCCACTGTAACCAGGCGGATCTGATCGAGGAAAAAGAGAATGATGAGAGCATAGAGCACCGGGAATGTCCTTCGGTCCAGTAAGCGGCGGAGCAGAATGACGGCTGGCACCAATGAGGCGATGCCAAAGATCGCCCGTAACAGCCGTGGCATCGTCGAATGATAAATCACGGGGATAAACAACATAGACAAAGCGATCGAAGCGGCGATCGGCATGTCGAACACGGGTCCGGAGCGCTGCAAGCTGGGATCTTCTTTCACCCATTCCCGCATCCCTCGTCTCGCCCAGTGCAAGGCCAGGAACAGGCAAAAAATAAGCGCGATATGGGCGAGGAATTTCCCCGGTTCCTGTGTTACAAAGGTTTCGAGTCTGCCTACCTGATCAAAAAACGTATGCCGAGTAGTTTGGCTCGATAAGGTGTTCTCGCGGAGCGCCCAAATTGGCGGGCTTTCTCTGTCAAGCAATTGACTGAGTGCCCCTTGCTTTGCTTGCTGAACCGTGCTCAGAGCGATTTGGATCCGGGTGTTTTCCGCTGCCAGCCGAGACTGCAGGCTTAAGATATCTGCTCTCGTGTTTTTTATACTATTTTGAGTCTGTTGAATAAGTCCTATCGTCTGAGCGATGCGGTTGAGCACCTCTTGCGGCGCATTTTTGGCCCGGGCTTCATTTGCGGTCAGATTCCAGATCTCTGTCATGATATCCAGGCGAGCTAAGTCAGCATCCAAACCAGTCGCACGCTGAGTTAGTTCGCGACTCCACGAGCTGGCATTGTCACTTAAGCCTGCCCAGAGACTCATCAGTTCTCCGAGGGTATCGAGGGAAGGGCCGTTGCTGATAATCCGCGTGGACTCGGCATTTCGCATGTCGATCTCGCGTTCAAAATTTGGCAAGCGCTGCAATACAGCCGTTTTGACAGGGTCGGACCCAAGCTCCGCATTGATATCTTGGAGGGTGTTTTGTGCAGCGCCGGCTTCGCCTACAATATCCGGCAAAGCAATGGGCGTTGGCCCGGGCATTGCTGTAGCGGCAACTTTTGGTGTTACGCTGGCGCTAGGTGAAGCAGTTCCCTGGGCAAGTAAACTGGCAGCCATCGTGATCAGCGTCAGCAAAGCTAGAAAAGACTTCGACACGGTGTTCATACTCGACCGGCAACCTACGCAGGGTCGGATACGCTTCTAGCCTGAACATTTCACAAGTTTTCCAGACTTGTGAAATGTTCACCCGTTGCAAGCTGCTTGGGAAGCAGTGCGCAATGCAAGACATTCGCGAAATGCCGAATGGTGTCAGTTGGTTTCCAGCACAAAGTTGAATGTGGCATCCCAGCCTTGCGTCGCGCCCCGAATTTTGAGCAACAGATCTCGTCTGAACAAAAGATCGACCGCATGGCGTGCTTCTCTTTGAAAATAGAGCTGAGTCGAAAGAATCGGGCCCGGTGCAGACTGGAGCCGAACATCATAGTGACGGGTTCGCGCCGGATACAAACCCGGCATAAACAGATGAATTGGGCCGGAAGAACGGTCCGTCAGTTTCTTCGGGCGTTAACTCGAGTTTGTCATCACCAACAGCGGGCGTAGGTTCCAGATTGACAGTTCCCTTTCCATTGAACATGCGGAATCGCTGAACATGGACGAGAGCGGTATATCCGCCCGGCGGATGCCACGCGATCCCCACTCACGCCGAATGACTGTGATTAAATGACAAAGGAAACTTTGGTCGATATCGCTGGAAGGCGTCTCAAGCTTTCAAATCTCGAAAAGGTCTATTACCCGCTTGTCGGCTTCACGAAGGCGCAAGTCATCGACTATTACGCCCGCGTCGCTCCTGTACTTCTGCCGCACCTGAACCAACGCCCGATCAGTCTCAAGCGTTACCCGGATGGGGTAACCGGCTCATACTTTTTTCAAAAACAGTGCCCGGCGCCCCGGCCCGAATGGCTGGAGACCACGCCGGTCGAAAGCGGCAAACGCCAGATCGACTACTGCCTGATCAACGATTTGCCGGCCCTGGTCTGGGCGTGCAACCTGGCTAACCTGGAACTGCATACCTTTCTACACCGTGCGCCGGAGATCACGGTGCCGACAATGTTAGTATTCGATCTCGATCCAGGGCAAGGAGTCGACATTCTGCTCTGCGCGGAAGCTGCGCTCTGGATTCGAGGTCTCCTGGAGAAGCCAGGCATTGCCTGTTTCCCAAAGACCACCGGGTCCAAAGGCCTGCAGCTCTACGTGCCACTCAACGTGCCAACCAATTACGAAACGACAAAGGGCTTTGCTCATCAACTCGCACGCCGCCTCACCGCGGAGCACCCGGACAAAATCGTGACGAAAATGCAAAAGGAGCTCCGGGCCGGCAAGGTTTTCGTAGATTGGAGCCAAAACGATCAGCACAAGACCACCGTCTGCGTTTATTCTTTGCGCGCGACCGATCGGCCAAGTGTCTCGACACCCGTGACGTGGGAGGAAATCGACGCAGCGCTTCGACGACGGGACTCCGGGCGCCTGTTCTTTGAACCTCAGGAGGTTTTAGATCGGATAAAAAAACTCGGCGATCTTTTTGAGCCGCTTCTCACGGCTACACAGCAATTACCATCTCTCGAATCGTTGGCCGGAGCAAAACCGCCGAAGCAGAACGAATACCATCGTGATGGGGCGCAACCGGATCTCCACGGTTACCGGGCGAAAAGAAAGTTCGCCTCCACCAGTGAACCGGAGGGAAAACAACAGCACGGGGAGGACCTCGTCTTTGTCGTCCAGAAGCACAACGCAAGAAACTTGCACTATGACCTGAGGCTTGCGATGGGGGGTGTCTTGAAAAGCTGGGCGGTGCCGCGAGGACCATCCCTGGATCCGGCGGTCAGGCGGTTGGCAGTCAGGGTAGAGGACCATCCTCTCGAATACGTCAACTTCGAGGGAGTGATTCCCAGAGACAACTATGGCGCCGGGGAGATGATCGTTTGGGACCGCGGCACTTACCATGCAGAAAGCGATCCGCTGGAGGAACTCGAGCGCGGAAAGTTGGTCTTCGAACTCAATGGCAAGAAACTGCATGGAGAATTTCATCTGGTTAAAACTCGCTCTTCGCAGGGAAACCAATGGCTCTTGATCAAGGGGAAGGACCGGTGGGCGAGCAAAGAAGATGTCCTCGCCCGGGATCGCTCGGTTCTTACCGGTAAACGAGTCGAAGAATACAGGAACGAAATCACCAATACCCAGATAAGTTTGCCGGAGTTTCGCCGGCTTCGGCCCATGTTGGCCAAGAGCGCCGGCGCGCCCTTTGATGATCCGGAGTGGATTTTCGAACTTAAGTTCGACGGGTTTCGAGCGCTTGCCCTGGTCGATCAGGAAAATGCCCGGCTCATTTCCCGACGCGGCACCGATTTGAGTTCCGATTATCCTCCAATTATCGACGTCCTCGCACGCATGCGTCTGACGGCCGTCCTCGACGGCGAGATCGTAGTGCTCGATCAGGACGGCGTTTCAAGACTCCAGCTCCTGCAATCTTACAAGAAGTCTCGCCCAGGCCATTTGGTTTTTTACGCTTTCGATATCTTATTTTTCAACGGTCGCGATTTGCGGGACCAACCGCTCAGCGAACGCAAAGAGATCCTGCAATTTGTACTATTGGACTCGGAGACTGTGCGATACACCGACCATGTCGAGGGCACCGGAATTGAATTCTTTAAACTCGTCCAAAAGCAGGGACTCGAGGGTATTGTTGCTAAAAAGAAGACGGGACCCTATTTGAACGGGAAGCGCGTTGATCACTGGCTGAAAATAAAGTGCCGGCCGATGCAGGAGGCTATCATCTGCGGTTATACCGAAAGCCGCACTGACAAAAACGAACTTGGCGCATTGCTCCTTGCTGTTCATCGGGACGACGAACTTAAGTTCGCCGGACGGGTCGGCACGGGCCTCAGCCGGGCGGAGGGGCTGATTAGCAAGCTGAGGAAGCTGTCGACCCGGAGAGGTCCGTTCAGAGCAGTACCAAAGACCGATATGCCGATTCATTGGGTGAAACCGGAGTTGGTCTGCCAGGTAGAGTTCGTCGCATGGACAAAGGCCGGCCTTATGCGGGAGCCGTGGTTTGTATCCCTTCGGCCATGACGCTTGGAGGGGCGTTGTTTGCAACCCCCGTCTGGAGCTGCAAGCAGCTTCCCTTCAGGAGTGGGCGATATCATCGCCCCAGTTGAAGAGTATCAAATGCGTGCCGCTTTCGCGGGTTGCCGCGATGGAAGCGTTCCTGCTTCCCGGTGAATTTCATGCCGATCCTGCTGACAGATTGCTCGTCGCCGTCACGATCGAACTGGGGGCAATCTTGATCACCGTCGATCAGCGATTACTCCAATACAAGCATCCGAAACTGCGGACGTTCAGGCTTTGAGAGCCTCAAATCGTGCTCGGCTTAGCTCTTGCCTAACACAATTTTTAAGGTTACAAGATTATTTTATGGCACTACGAGCGTCGTGGTCGGGTTACCTGAAGCTGTCCCTGGTGACCATTCCAATTCGGATGTACAACGCGATCAGCAGCACCAGCCGGGTGTCCCTGAACCAACTTCATAAAAACTGCAATCATCGTGTCCGGCAACAGTATGTTTGCCCGGAGCACGGCAAGCTTGAGCGCGAGGATATTGTGAAGGGTTACGAATATGAGGAGGATAAATACGTTGTCATTGACGAGGCGGACCTCCAGAAAATCAAGCTCGAGACAAGCAAGACCATCAATGTGGTACAGTTTGTGACGGTAGAGGAAATTGATCCAATCTATTTCGACAAATCGTACTATGTGACCCCGGACGGGCCGATCGCGGAGGACGCTTTTCGGGTTGTTCGCGAAGCAATGCGGAAGGCGAATAAGATGGCCATTGGTCGAGTGGTTATCCTCGGGAGAGAGCATGTTATCACCTTGCGGCCGAAGGACAAAGGTTTCGCGCTGAGTACGCTCCATTATGCCAGCGAAATCCGGCAAGCCGCTCCCTATTTTGAGGGGATTCGCAACGGGGATGTGGATAAGGATCAGCTCGCTTTGGCTACTCAACTAGTAGAAAACAACACCGAACCATTTAATCCTGCCCAGTTCACGGATCGCTATGAGGAGGCGCTGCTGGAAATTATCAAATCTAAAATTGCGGGCTCTGAGCCTGTGGTAGTGCAGCAACCCGAAGCCGGCAAGATCATCGATTTAATGTCGGCGCTCAAGCAGAGTCTTGCCCAGAGCAAACCTCAGAGAGCAGTCACGAAGCCTGAGGCCGGTTCGCAACCGGTAGCGAGGACCGGTCAGGCGGCTCAGCGTCCCAAGGTTAAAAAGCCCCCGGCCGAAAGTGTCCGAACGGTTCGCCAGAGCCAGCGGAAATTGAAGGCTGGGTAAACAGCTGCCAGAGGCTGCACCGCTCCGGGCGTACCGTAGCCGGAATCAATGCTGGACCTGTTCCTTGTTCTCGGATAGTCGAGGTCGAGAACGAAATGGAGCACCGGGTTTTCGATCAAAACTATACGCATCTCCAGGGTTTGTCATCGATGCAGGCTAAGACAGCGGAATCATTGAGAAATGCCCGGGTAGCCTTTACAGGAAAGCTTGCGAGCATGACCCAGCAAGAGGCTGCGCGAATCGTTCTGGCGGCCGGCGGTAAAGCTACAGACAGCGTCTCACGCTCGACTTCGACCTTGGTTGTGGGAATGTGCGGCTGGCCATTGCTAGCCGACGGCCAAATCAGCACGAAACTGCGGCGCGCCGAAAAACTCGTTGACCAAGGATGCCGGCTCCGCATCGTCTCCGAGCTGGTCTTTTTGGAAATGGCGGGCCTCACTAAGCGACAGTCCGAACTCTGGAAAACTTATACGGGCCGCGAGGTTTGTCAGATTCTGGATATTCAACCGGAAACGCTGCAGCGCTGGGAACAGTTCAGTCTCGTCCGCTCACAAAACGGGATGTACGATTTTCAAGATGTCATTTCCCTTCAAACAATTTGCCAATTGGTTGGACGTGGAGTTAAACCCGAGATCATTGCCCGAAGCCTGCAAGGGTTAGCTTCTCTGCTTCCCGGAACGGAGAAGCCGCTGGCGCAACTCAGGATTGTCGCTGAGCATCCCAAGTCCATCCTGGCAGAGTTCGCGCAATATCGACTTTCGCCCGAGGGCGAACTTTATTTTAATTTCGACAGTGCGGGGAACTCACGGGCTCCGGTCCTCTCGTTCAAATCCGATGATTTGGGGGCGGACGGCTGGTTTGAGCGGGGTCAATTTTTCGAGACGGAAGAGAGGCTCGCAGAAGCGGAGGCGGCTTATCGCAACGCGATATCGCGATCGCCCCATTTTCCGGAGGCCTATTTCAACCTGGGAAACGTTTTACTGGAACTGGGCCAACCCGACGCCGCGGAGGAAGCCTATAAGAATGCAACGACCCAAGATCCCGGTTTCGCCCGCGCCTGGTACAACCTGGCACACGTTCAGGAAGAGAGGGCAAAGATTGCAGAAGCCATTTCCAGCTTACACAAGGCGCTTACGGCTTTGCCCGAGTACGCTGATGCACATTTCAATCTGGCGCTCTGTCTTGAGAAAATCGGCCGGCAGCGGGAAGCAGATCACCATTGGTCAATCTATCTGAAGCTGGACCAAAGCAGCTGAGCTGACTCAGGACTGCCTCGAAAGCATCCGCCATGGAACCGCCCCTGTTTCTCTTTGCTCATCTGGGATCGCATACCCGCGCGGGTTCGTTCCCGGTGATGGTTGATGGCAACGCATTTGGGCGAACCCGCAGTTTCTTTTTCACCTTTGTATTCTCTGCCGGAGTCGTCGGGCTTGCACGGACCCAAAATCGACGCGAAGCCAATGCAGAATCGTTTCTCGTTGACACGGGAATCGGCCAGACGTCCATTTAGGCTGTCGCTCAGAGACCTTTGGCTAAGGTGTTTCTTCTGCCCCGGCGACACGGTTGTTACCGGCGACGCGAGAAACCCGGCAGGAGGTCGGTAGGCGGCAAATCATCCTAAAGTACCGGGAGAAGACAATGAAACTCCGCTTATTACTAACCCTAGCAGGCTTGGCGATGGGTTTTGCTGTGCCAGTACTCGCCTTTAATTTCTCTGGGGATGTCAAAGCGCTCGGGGAATTCAATGCGCTCAGTATGAAAGAAGGCGAGGCATTCAACAATAACGATGCGGCCGCCTTGGCCGCGCTCTTCACGGAGGACGCGGTTCTAGTGACACCGAAAGGGTTGTTTTCCGGTCGGCAGGCCATTGAGAAATGGTATGCAGATGACTTCCAGCGATGGCATCCCACTAACAATATTGGCGAGGCTCATCAGCTGA
Source organism: uncultured Chthoniobacterales bacterium (assembly GCA_964567505.1). Taxonomy (GTDB): domain Bacteria; phylum Verrucomicrobiota; class Verrucomicrobiia; order Chthoniobacterales; family JAFAMB01; genus JAFAMB01. The sequence continues at coordinate 3,972 of CAZMNG010000037.1, read as the reverse complement.
ATGCGACGGGCCATGAGGCTTGGGCCGTCGGAGAATGGTGGCGTACTTTTCAAAGCAAGAGCGGTCCCGTGCAAGCCACGGGTTACTGGTCAGCAATTTATGTTCGTGTGGGCGACGATTGGAAGATCCGGATGCTGTGCTCGAACGTAAACCCCGAGCAGCTAATAGCACATGGGGATTAATTCCGCATTCGGCCAAAGTGGAACGAGTTGCACGCACCTCTCTGACAAAAGAACCGGCGAAATGGTCAGCGAAGTCGGGATCTGTGGCCGGGCTCGAGGCATTTCACTTCGATTCCGAAAAGGAGTCACCGGGCCACGGACAGTCGAAGAACGATTTTCGATTCGGGGACGTCGCAATCGGCGTTTGGGACTCGCGGCGGAAAACGGCTGGCCTTGAGTTTGTCCAGACGAAGCTGGAAGTCGGAGCAGTCAACGACCCGCTGGAGCGCGAAGCGGATCGTGTGGGCGGACAAGTGATGCGCGCATCCGGCCCCGGCAATTCCCCGAGCACACCGACTGCCGGGAGTCATCACGCCACGGGAGGCGGCCTGCGCACGACCGCGCCGGACAGTATCGAAAATACGCTGTCTTCGGAGGGGCGGGCGCTCGATCGATCGGTGCGCAACTTTTTCGAAAGTCGGCTGCCGTGGGACCTCTCGCGCGTGCGCATCCACGACGATCCCCTCGCTGGGGACTTGGCACGATCCATTGGCGCCAAGGCGTACACCGCGGGATCGCATATCGTCTTCGGGCCCGGGCAGTATTCGCCCGGGGGCGTCGCCGGCAGGCACCTGATCGCGCACGAACTGGTGCACGTTATCCAGCAAACGGGCGCTCCGGAATCCGGCTCCGGACGCGACGCCGGTAGGCCATCCGTCGGCCGGCGCTCTGTCGCGCCGAAGATTCAGCGCCAGGTCGTACCTCGGGAAGAATTCGGGCGGCTGATCGAGGAAATTGACGCCAAACTCGCCGATCCGAAGGTTTCCGAAGAGGAGCGTCTGAAGCTGCAGCGTCAGCGTCACCAATATTATGAGTACCTCCGCGATATGGAGGACTCGATGCAGGGATTGCCCGCTAGCCAAAGGTTCACCGCTCCGCTCTCCATGCCCAAAGCAACCCCGAGATTCCAGGCGCCGAGTACCGCCCATAGCACTCCGTCGGCGGCGTCCGGAGCAGCCGGAGAGAAACTTAAGTCAATTCCAAGCACAGGTTCGGCGGGCAACAAAGTGGCCTCGGCGAAAGCGCAGGCCGGGCAGGATGCCGGAAAGAGCACAGTTCCTCCACCTTCGACGCGGTATGTGGAGCCCATTACTCAACCTGCCAACAAGCAGGAGCAGGCGAAACGCAACGAGGAATCAGCGATCGGAAAGCGACTGAATGAAATGGCCGTGTCAGGCGATTTGGGCGACATCCGGCGCGTGGAAGGCCGGGGGCGGGTTAGAGGGCAGGAGAGCCCGGACTACGCGTTTGAGCTAAAGGGCGGTTCGTTTATTTACGGAGACCTTTACAGCCCCGCAGCCAGCACTCCCGTCGACAATGTTGTCGACAAGGTGACCGAGAAGAAGTCGGCGCAGGGCGAGGTCCTGGTGTTGCATCTCATTGGGTTCAAGAAGCCGCTGGAGTATGCGCAGAACGTTGCGGATGCTCTGATCGTGACACCAAACCATGGGCTCAAGCGAATGGTCGCCTTCAGCGACAACAAGCTTCTGATATCGCGCTTACTGGAGGTCAATAGCAAGGCGCTTCCGCAGATCCAGAAGAGGGTGGAGGCGCGGCGGGAAGAGCAGCGTAAGGCGGAGAAAGTGACGCGTCCGGAGTGGGCGAAGCCACGACAGGAGAGGCAGAGTAACGAGCCACCGAAGTTATCGCCGGAAACGGTGGAGAAGCTCCGCGTGGCGGTGGCCAAAGACGAAATCCGAGCGCTGATCGAGAGCGATCCGAAGCAATCAAGGGAAGAGCCAAACCGTTCTTCGAGAAAAGGTCTTTTCTATGATCCGAGGGCTTTGGATATAGTACCGAAGACCGGGACTGGCATCAGCACCCAGGGAGCGGTGGAAGGAGCGGGGCAGATGGTGCTCAGCGCTCAACTCTCAGCGGTGCGGAATGCGGAACTGAACAAGGCGTTGGACCAATGGGACGCTTTGCAGCCGAAGATCGAGGATCTGCGTTCCAGAGGCTTCGACGTCACGATTACGGTGGTGGCACAGGTGCCCAAACAACCGGACGTTGCGGGTTATTCGACTGGCGTCGGAGACGTCACCCAGGTGGTGTATTTCGAAAAAATGTATATCGCCCACTTCTCGCTTGCCAGAAAGGTGGGAGCGCCCGTGGCTCCATCAAACCGGGACGAGCCCGACCCTATGCGCCCGCTGTCCACTGAACAGTCCGCAATGCTGGATAAATTCGGGACTGAAGACCGATATGACGAGCCCGACTGGATTGACGTGATGCAGCAGCGGTACCAGATTTACGGGCGCGCGGGGGATTACAAGCCGCCCAAGGAGGGATTCCGGTTGGAGGTTAGGGATTTGACATTGCCGGCTCATGAATAAATCTGCGTTGCCGAACAGATGAAGAACTTGACGGAAAAGGATGAGACTGCCGACATCAGTATGGAGTTTCGGTTTGGTGATGTTTCACGGCCCGTCAGGGATTGGCTGTGAATTCGGATTTTAAAGCGACCTGCCCTTTCAACGGAGTTTCTTCCGATGAATCACCGACCAGAACATTGTAATCACCGGGGACGGCATCCCATTTTTCCTTCGTCGTGTTGAAGTAGGCGAATGAACGTTGGTTCAGACTTAGCTTGACGGTCGTCGATTGTCCCGGTTGCAAATTGACCCTCTGGAAGCCTTTCAATTCTTTAACCGGTCGAACGATTTTCGGATTTTGCTGCCCGACATAAAGCTCCGCAACTTCGGCTCCGGCCAGTTTCCCGCGGTTCGTCACCGTAAACGATACCTGCACTGGTGCGTCTCCTTTGAATACAGCCGGCTCAATTTTCAAGTTTGAGAACTTGAAGCTTGTGTAAGACAAACCGAAACCGAACGGAAACAACGGCTCAATATTATTCTTTTCGTATCCGCGGTATCCGATAAAAATTCCTTCCGAATAATAAATCGTGGTCGGGTGCTGATTGATCGGCATCGGGAACGTTGCATAGGCCGGGTTGTCCTGGGCGCGTTTTTCCCAGGTGATTGGGAGTTTCCCAGAGGGGTTCACCTTACCGAACAAGATCTCGCCAATCGCTTGGCCGCCGTTCTGACCGGGATAGAACGCCTGAATCAGTCCCCGCACCTGATTGATCCACGGTTCGGCGTTGAAACTTCCGCCTCCGTGTGTAATCACGATCGTCCGCGGGTTAACGATCGCCAGGTTCTGAATTAACTCACCTTGAAATTCAGGGAGGTCAAATGGGCGATCGAATCCTTCGCCGTCGTACTGGTTGTTTGTCCCCGCGCAAACGACAACCGCGTCATATTTGGTAAAATTCGTTGGCGCCTGTAGGGATGCCCAGCTCAGTTGTACGCCCAGCAACCCGCCGTGTGACCCGCCCGAACTTCGACCTCCATACGCACTGCCGAAGAACCCACCAACACGATGGTAATCCAACTCTACGTTGCACGGTTTCCCGGCTGTCGCAGAAAACTTTCCCGACAACGCAGGAGTCGGCCCATATCCCACCGGAGGCAATGGAGGCGAGCTGAAATCGTCGATCAAAATCTGGCCGTTCACAATCACTCGAACGCCACCGTCGGCGCACACCTTGATCACTTGGTCGCCGGACATCTGCGGGACGATTTGCCCGGTCCACTTCGCCGAAAAGGTTCCCTGATTTTCAGTCACCGGAATCGGGTCCGTCTCCCAGTCAAAATTTACGTCGTTGTCGACACGCGTCACCGCAGGCGTGCCGGACAGATCGGGTGATGTGAAGTATTGCCCTTCAAGCCCGCGCTCAGCCTCGCCCATC
>CAZMNG010000036.1:0-12798 GCA_964567505.1 uncultured Chthoniobacterales bacterium | reverse complement strand
GGGCGACGGCGGTGAAATCCTCGACCTGTTTCGTTTGCCAGCCGCCGTCGTGATTCAATTCTTTGGCAAGAATCGCGGCGACGCGAGGCGCAGCTTCAATTGCGGCGGAGGAATCGAGAAGGATCGAGCGGGTTCGCCGGTTGAGGACATCTTCGACTGTGCGTGCCATCTCTTCGCGCACGGCCCACACAACTTCAGCCAGGAGATATGGAAGTCGTTCGTGTACGCGGTCTCGAAGGGCGGGCTCCGAGGCGGCGAGGGTTTCGATTTTTTTGCGTTCGGTGCCGTAGACGGCTAGATGGTCTGGAGGCGCGAGAATCTCGGGAGCTGTGCTTGCGCCGTGAAGGGGAAGCGCTGCGGTCCGGGACGGAGTCGGTTGGAATCCGCCGATCTGGGTGACGCGGTTAACGCAGTCTTCTCCCATATGACGGTAGGTTGTCCATTTGCCTCCGGTAATCGTGACAAGCCCCGATTTGGAAATGACGATTGTGTGATCGCGCGAGATCGCAGCGGTGGACCCGGATTGAGCCCGTTTGACCAGTGGACGGAGCCCGGCGTACGCGGAGAGCACATCGGATTCGGTCGGGTCACTCGCCAAGTATTGCGTGGCCTCGCCAAGAATGAATTCGATTTCGTTTTGCCGAATCCGCGGTTCGTCGACCGGCTCCGGGACTTCTGCGTCTGTGGTCCCGACGATCACGCGATCATGCCAGGGAATTCCGAACAGGACTCGGCCATCGGAAGTCTTTGGTACCATCAATGCCGATGTTCCCGGCAGAAATTTTTTTGGAAGCACCAGGTGCGCGCCCTGGCTCACCGCCAGCATTTTAGCGCTGCCAGGTTCATCCAGTTTCCGAACAGAGTCGACGAATACACCGGTCGCGTTGACAACGACCTTGGCGGAGATTTCGTGCTCCGAGCCTGTTTCCCGATCGCGGAGAATCGCGCCGGAGACCTTGTCGTTCTTTTTCGTCAGGGCAACCGCTTCGACGTAATTCGCGATTGCTCCTCCGAGATCGGCAAACGTCAAAGCGAGTGTTGTGGCCAGTCTGGCGTCATCGAATTGGCCGTCGAAATAGAGGATCCCGCCCTTTAGTCCTTTTTGTTCGACTGTCGGCAGGTGGCCAACTGTCGCTGCTTTACTCAATGGAGTGGAGCGACCCAGCGATAGCTTGCCGGCCATCAGGTCATATGCTCCCAAGCCGATTGAGTAATAGGGGATCTCCCAAAGGTGAAAAGCTGGGATAACGAGTTTGAGCGGATGCGCAAGGTTGGGCGCGTTTTTCAGCATCAATCCGCGTTCGCGCAGCGCTTCGCGAACGAGGCTGATGTTGCCTTGCGCAAGGTACCGCACGCCGCCGTGCGCCATTTTTGTCGCGCGGCTGGAGGTCCCTTTGGCGAAGTCCGTTCGCTCGCAAAGGAGCGTCCGCAGCCCGCGTGAGGCGGCTTCAACCGCTGTCCCGAGGCCTGTTGCGCCGCCACCGATCACCAGGCAATCCCAGACCGTGGAACGGTCTGAGATCGCCTGGATAGCACTGTTCCTGAGCACACCTAGTTCTGTTGGTGCAGACTATAGCCAGGCTTTGGCCCGATTGAGCGCCTTGTTCCAGCCCGCCCGCAATTTTTGGCGTTCGTCGTCACCTATCCGTGGTTCGAACGTACGGTCGGAACTCCATTGTGAAGCGATCTCGTCGGTCGATTTGTAGAAGCCAACGGCCAACCCGGCCAGGTAAGCCGCTCCCATCGCTGTTGTTTCAGGGTTTGCAGCCCGGACCACCGGCACCCCCAGGAGATCTGCCTGGAACTGCATCAGGAGATTGTTTCCGCAGGCTCCTCCGTCCACGCGTAGTTCAGCCAGTTTGATTGACGAATCAGACTCCATCGCGGTCAGCAAATCGGCGACCTGGTAAGCGATCCCGTCAAGTGCAGCTCGGGCGATATGTGCAACATTACTCCCTCGAGTCAATCCGGTGATTGTGCCGCGAGCATATGCGTCCCAGTGGGGCGCTCCCAGACCAACAAAAGCCGGCACGAGATAAACGCCGCCACTGTCCGGGACGCTGGCGGCCAAGGATTCAACTTCAGGGGAACTGTTAATGATCTTAAGACCGTCACGCAACCACTGCACAACGGCTCCGGCGATGAAGACGCTGCCCTCGAGCGCGTATTCAGTGACGTTGTTCTTACGCCATGCGATCGTGGTTAGAAGGTTATTCTTGGACGGGACCGCTTCGGTGCCGGTGTTCATCAACATGAAGCAACCGGTTCCGTAAGTGTTTTTCGCCATACCCGGTTTAGTGCACATCTGGCCGAACAGCGCGGCCTGCTGGTCACCGGCGATCCCGGCAATCGGGATCCCCTCTAACGTTCCGACGGCTACCTCGGCGTAGATCTCGCTGGAGGCTTTCGCAGCCGGCAAAACTGAGCGCGGAACGTGCAACGCGTTCAACAACTCATCGTCCCAATCCCGGGTGTGTATGTTGAATAACATCGTACGGGAGGCATTAGTCTCGTCCGTAACGTGCACCTTGCCTTTGGTCAGTTGCCATATCAGCCAGGAATCGATGGTCCCGAATGCCAGTTCACCGCGTTCCGCCCTTTGCCGTGCACCGGGGACATTGTCGAGAATCCAGCGCACCTTTGTTCCTGAAAAGTATGCGTCGATAACTAGACCGGTTTTTTCTTGCACGAGGGGCACCAGGCCATCCGCACGCATCTGATCGCAGATCGGCGCGGTTCTGCGGTCTTGCCAGACGATTGCGTGGAAGACCGGCTCGCCCGTGTTACGGTCCCAAACCACAGCGGTTTCGCGCTGGTTGGTGATGCCGATTGCTGCAATGTCTTTGTGACTGATGCTTGCGCGACCAATGGCATCGGCTGCGACGCCAATCTGACTTGCCCAAATTTCGTTTGCATCATGTTCGACCCAGCCCGGCTGCGGGAAAATCTGGGTGAACTCTTTTTGAGCAACTGCAATTACTTTGCCGGAGTAATCGATAATCAGCGCTCGGGAGCTGGTCGTCCCTTGGTCTAATGCGAGTAAGTATTTCATAATATAATGTCCTGAATAGATAGCTGCGAACTAGTGAGCGGCGGGTGCGCCGAATGTAACTGAATAAAGTAGCGCCCCAAGGATTCCACCGATAATCGGCGCGATCACCGGGACCCAGCCATACGCGAAGTCAGAATCGCGCTTGCCGGGGATCGGCAGCACGGCATGCGCGATGCGTGGCCCAAGGTCGCGCGCCGGATTGATGGCGTACCCGGTCGGACCGCCAAGTGACAGACCAATTGCCCACACCAGGACCGCAACAACCCACGGTCCGAACGTGCTTCCGACAACAGCTGGGGTGTCTTTTGGGCCGGCGAAATAGGTCATCGAGAGAACGCCGAACACCAGAGTAAACGTGCCAATGATTTCGGTTATAACGTTCGCGGGATAGTCACGAATCGCCGGGCCTGTGCAAAAAACAGCGAGTTTAAGGTCTGCATTCTCTGTCGCTTCAAAATGTCTTCTGTAAGCGACCCAGACGATGACGCCGCCTAGAAACGCCCCAATCATCTGACCGAGGATGTAGATCGGTACCTTTGACCACGGAAATTGGCCAATTACCGCAAGGCCGATTGTGACCGCGGGGTTGATATGAGCGCCGCTGATCGGCCCAGCCGCATACACGCCCACAGCGACTGCAAACGCCCATCCGGTGGCTATTACGATCCAGCCAGAGTTCTGTCCCTTTGTTTTACTTAAGACGACGTTGGCTACAACGCCGTCTCCGAATATAATGAGTAACATCGTGCCGATGAGCTCACCGATGAATGGATTGTTCATGACTTGGTTTTTTGGGGGGAAGTACGGAATAGCAAAGTGCCTTGGTATCCCGGACCGAAGGACTGAATAAAGTATTTACCTACTAAGTTTCGCCGAATGCAGAAGCAAGCTAAATCTGCCGAAACAACCGTAAATATGGGCCCGTGGCTGATTTAGGTTATTCGATTTCGGAATGGCAGTTCACGCTTTTCATCTGGATCTCTACTGACTTAGCTTTCTCGAAAAATTTCTTACCTCCAATGGATCGGTAAAAGTGTGGAGTTCCGAGTCCAATCGCTTGGCAATCCTCAGCGTTTCGAGTTGGCGAATGAGAGCTTTGATCGCAGGTATCGCGGCGGCCGTGGTGCTGATCTCGCGCAAACCGAGGCCGACCCAGATCGGAACGGCTTCAGGGTCAGAAGCAATTTCGCCGCAAATCGACGCCTTTTTCTTACGGAGTACCGCCGTGTCGATTATTCGTTCGCAGATCTCCAAAACCGCCGGGTGAAGCGAGTCGGAGAATCTTACCAGTGAAGCATTTCCACGTTCCGCGCACAGGACGTACTGAGTCAAATCGTTCGTGCCGATGCTGATGAAATCGAGGTGAGCCAGGAGTTGATCAATGAGGATGCCGGCCGACGGCGTCTCAATCATGGCGCCTATCGGGATCGGCCATCGATGCGGTGTGTTTGCCGTTTTCAACTCCTTCGCGATTTCACTCAGAAGCTTTTTTGTTGAGAGAATTTCCGACACATCGGTAATCATCGGAATCAGGAGTTGAACCGGGAACGAATCCGCCAGCCTCAGGACCGCTTGCAGGTGCGCCCTGAAAAACCGTGGGTATGTCATCAGCAGCCGGATCCCACGGACTCCGAGGAACGGATTGGCTTCCTTCGATTGCGGCAAAAATTTGAGTGGCTTGTCTCCACCGACGTCTAACAGCCGGATCGTGACTGGAATGGTTCGGTTGGATGGAGCCAGCGCCTCCCGATAAGCCGCAAGCTGAGCATCTGCATCCGGTTCGTGATCAAATTTCTGGAAGAGAAATTCCGACCGGAAAAGACCTATAAATTCAGCGCCGTTCGACACAGCGCTCGAAATATCGGCCGTTGAGCCCGCGTTGGCGCCGACCTGCACGAGTATTCCATCCTTGGTCCGGCACGGTGCCCGGCTCGCCTGGAGGGCCTGTTCTCGCTTGGTCTTTTCCTGTAGTTGGTTCGTGAGCAGTTCATCTAAAACCTCTGGTGACGGGTCGATCCACAGCAGGCCTTTGGATCCATCGATAGCAACCGCCTGCGCGCCTTTCAGCCGGTCGAGTTGATCGCGTGCACCGCCGATTGCCGGCAATGCGAACGCGCGGGCCAGGATTGCGCCGTGGGAGGTCGTGCCGCCGCCCAGTTGAATGACTCCCGCTGCGGCGTCTCGATGAAATTGTTCCGCCAGCGTCGGCGTAAGCTCCTCGCAGATGACGACGGCGGGCGTCGCGAATGCCTCGCGGGGCAGTGCCGGGCTCTCGGTTTCGTCAACGAGATGGGATAGGACCATGCGCTCTACTTCGCGAAAATCTGCTGCACGGGCCCGAAGATAATGATCCTCGACCTGCTCCTGGTCGGCCACGTAGCGCGAAAGTACGGAGTGCCAGGCTGCCGCCGAGTTGAGGTGCTGCTTTTCAATCTGTGTTCGAACCTCCTCGTAGATCGTTGCATCTGCGAGGATCATGCGCTGAGCTTCAAAGACGGCCATGTGGTTGTTACTCAACGTCGGTCGCAGGCGCTCGATGCGGCTATCGAACTGGTTGGCAGCCGTCGAAATAGCGGCCCGGAGCCGTTCGGTCTCTCTCGCCGCATCCGCTGCGGATTCAACGTTGCGCGTTGGGATCGGGAGCGCGATCGAGTCGAGAAGCAGGACCCGTCCGACGGCGATTCCCCCTGAGACACCGAACACCTGCGAAGTCTCGTTGATTGCGGCGGTTTGCGTTTCTATTGCTGGGACCGAAGCTTCGCCGAATCGGCTTTCGACGAGCTCGCGAATCGCGTCTGCCGCCGGTCTCGGGTCCGAGGCTGAGATTGAAAACCGCACTGAATCACCCTCACGAATCTGGAGGCGGGTGACGTCGACCAGCGAGCGCACCGGCACAGGACCGCGGTGGGCGGTTCTATTTTCGATCAGTACCTCGCCCGGAAACCGAGACAACGCTTTGATGAGGGCAGCCGCCGGCCGGAGATGTAATCCGTGCGGATTCAGGATTGTCACGTCTAAGATTTCGGCGGGTGTTGGCGATCCGGTACTGACCGCGACTGGAGCGGGAGGTTCGGAGTCCTGGATCTGTTCCTGTTTCGGGATCAGGCTCTGGCGGGCCGCGTTCGCGACTTCCTCAAGGGAGGACCCCAGCTGCGCCTGAATCGCTGCGGCAATCCCTCCCTCGACGAGCGGCGCGGATGTCAAACGCACCATTGGCTGCTGTTCGGGGTCCAGGAATTCTTTTGCAGTTTCGGCGCTCAGAATCGCGCTGCCCATGTCCATCAGGACAAGCACTCCATCGCCGGAAAATACGGCATTGATAGCCTCCTGAATTTCAACCGCATCGGTTCCGAGTTCTTCGCGATGATCGCCGACCCCACCGGAGCAGGAGAGCTTCAAGTCCGGACTATTGATCGTCCGGCGGATCAGATTGCCGGCAGCGTCAGCCAAAGGCCGGCTGTGGGAGACTAATACGAGGCCTACCATCGATCGGAGCGATTTTGTTACAGATGTCCGGCCGTTGCAAAGCGGCAATTTTCCAGCGGCATCCGTGCGACAGACATGGAAAGAGTTGGAACTCCGCTACGACAAGGTTTCGGCTGCAGCACGAAAAAGCAGCACGGTGGATGTAGCCCCAGGATCCGCATGTCCGGCGCTACGCTCGCCCAGATAGCTGGCTCGGCCTTTTCGTGCCACGAGCGGGATTGTGGACTTAAGGCCTTCTTCGCCGGCGGTCACGGCAGCGGACAACGCCGTTGCCAGGGGTTCGCCCGCTTCAAGGGCGCGTTTGCAGGCTTTGATCGCCGGCTGCAAAGCGTCGACCATGGTCTTGTCGCCGATGGCGGCCTTGCCTCTCAAAACGATTCCTGCCAGGCCCTTTTCGAGCAGCGCCGCGAATTCATCGGGCGTGAGTTCGGTCTTGCCGTTTGCCAGCGAGCTTGCCTGCAAAAAGAAGGTCCCGTATAGAGCTCCGCTCGCGCCTCCGACCGTCGAGATCAGCGTCATGGCAACCAGCTTCAAAAAGGCCCCGATATCGGTGGCAGGCTGGTCCGCCTTTTTTGCGAGCACCGCCTTGAAACCGCGATGCATATTCGCGCCGTGGTCTGCGTCGCCGATGGCGGCGTCGAGCTGTGTCAGGTAATCTTTCTGTTCGGCGATATGCGCAGCATACCGCTCGATCCACGAAACAATTTGGGTTAGTGAAATATTCGACATAAAGGATGGGCGGACCGTGGAGGTCCGCCGCGATTCAGTCAAGGTCCAGCCCGGGATAAGTTGTTTCAGACGCCCCAGCGCAAACCCGGCGTCAGAACCGGTGCATCCCAATAGGTTGTAAGTTCCTGATCCAGCTTCAAGACCGTGATCGAAGTCCCGGCCATTTCAAGGCTCGTGATGTATGGCCCGACCAGGCTTCTGGTTACTTTGATCCCGGCTTTTGAGAGCAGTTCGTGCGCTTTTCTGTAGACCACGAACAGCTCCAGCAGCGGCGTGCCGCCCATGCCGTTCACAAATAGCAAGACCTCGTCCCCAGACTTGTACGGAAGGTCTTCGACAATCGGCTCAAGCAGCATTTCGGTGATCTCGTCCGCACTTTTGAGTTTCATCCGCTTGCGGCCGGGCTCGCCGTGGATGCCGATGCCGATCTCCATCTCGTCTTCAGGCAATTCGAATGACGGTTTACCGACGTGCGGGACTGTACAGGAGGTCAGAGCCATTCCCATGCTCCGGCCGTTCGCGTTGACCTTGTGACAGAGAGCAGCCACTTCCTTGAGCGAATGACCCGCCTCGCTGGCTGCGCCACAGATCTTCTCCGCGAGTACAGTCGTACCGACTCCACGCCGGCCGGCCGTGTAGAGGCTGTCTTTGACGGCGACGTCGTCGTCGATGACAACTGCTTCCACGTCGATCCCCTCTGCCTTCGCGAGATCTGCCGCCATTTCGAAATTCAGTACATCGCCGGTGTAATTCTTCACGATGTGCAGAACGCCCTTGCCTCCGTTGACCGCCTTGGTCGCTTCGAACATCTGGTCAGGCGTAGGGCTGGTGAATACAGCCCCGGGACAAGCGGCGTCAAGCATCCCGCGACCGACAAATCCGCCGTGCATTGGTTCGTGGCCGCTTCCGCCTCCGGAAACAAGCGCGACTTTATTCTTCACGGGAGCGTCCGCACGCACGATGTAGTTCGGATCAGTGTGGACTTTGATCAGATCGGGGAAAGCGGCACCGAGGCCGGCAATGGATTCGAGAACGACGTTCTCGGGTGAGTTGATGAGTTTCTTCATGTGTTTTGGGGGGTGGGCGCTAGTGAACAACAATTTTATCAGACTTCCTGTTTATGGGGCGAAATAAATGGGAGCGAGAATTGAACAAACTGTTGAATGGCCGGACGAGACGGAATAGACCAGCCAGCCAGCCGGTACAGTACCGGAACTTTTGCCAACCTTTCGCGCTGCAATGTACTGCAGAGCGATCCGGTGCGGCGTCCAGATTTGCGCAGCTCGCCCAGTGCGTACGGTATGCCGAATTGATTCATTAGCGTCCCCGGGTCATGGGCGAGTGTGGTCAAGCTCTTCGACCATATCCAACATGCGTTGCGTAACTTTGCGGATCTGGCTGGGTGTCAGAAACGAGAGATTGAGCAGTTCCATCAGCAAGAGCCCCTGCGAAGCAAGGAATAGAATGGCGACATCCTCCATGCGCAGGTTCAACTCTCCGCAAAGCGCCTGGAAATCGTTTCGGAAAGATTCGCGAACCGGTTCGACAAGCTTCGGATCGCTTGCGATGGCCGCCACGACGGCCGTCAGAACGGGACGCTGACCTTCCAGATGGCGCAGCGTTCCGATGATATTCGCTTTGAGTTTGCCGTTTCGCTCGCCGGTCAGAGACTCAGCGACTTTTGTGTGCTCACTCTCGAGGAGTTCCATCGCGCGCCGGATCATTGCCTCGAGCAAGGCTTCCTTGGAGCGGAAATGATAAAAGAGGCCGCCCTTGCTCACCTTCGCCTGAGTTGCGGCTGTTTCGAGGGTTAAATGCGCCGGGCCGCGTTTCGCTACGATTTCTTCGGCGGCTTCGAGGATCAATTCCCTGGAATCTCTTTTCCGCCGGATGAGCGTTGAGGTGGAGCTGGGGGAGTCGCTCATAACCGGACACTAAAATAAACCGGGCGTTTAGTACACTAAAATGCTCGCGCTCACCGAAAAAAGTCAGCCTGCAAATTTCCCAGAAATAAGCACCCGGAGGGCCGAAAAAGGTACGCCAAGGGCGAGCGCGCAAGAATATTCTTGGTGCCGCCTTGCGGCGAGCGTGTGAAACGATTACTGAAGGAGACGAAGGGAAAAACGAATCATGTTCGGCCTGCTCGGTGCACTCATTATCGGATTAATCGTCGGTGCAATCGCGAAACTGATTGTCCGCGGCGAGGAACCTGCCGGATGCCTTGTGACGGCGTTGATCGGCGTTGCCGGCTCCTTTGTGGCCTTCTATATCGGGAAATTTTTTGGGTTGACGGTTGGCCATCCGGCGAACCTCCGGCCGGTTGGATTTATTCCATCGCTGATCGGCGCAGTGATCCTGCTGCTGATCTATCACGCTATCCGGCGCCGCAGGCCGTGATCAATCCACGATTTGCACCGGGGTGCCGAGGTCGACGTTGTTGAAAAACGTCTCAGCCATTTTGCCGGGCATTCGGATGCAGCCGTGGGAAGCGGGATACCCGGGCAAATAGCCTTCGTGCATTCCGACGCCGCCCACGATCCGCATGAAATACGGCATCGGCGCCCCTTTAAAGAATGCGCCTGGCGGTTTCGGATCCTTGCCGAGCTCAACATCCTTCTGAACGATGTTCCCGGCTGCGTCGACGTAATCCCCGTAAAGGCTCGACGCGTGATCTTTGTCTTTCTGAATGATCTTGTAGTTTCCGGCCGGCGTATTGTGGCCCTCACGTCCGGCCGAGACCTGGGATTCGCCGACAAGGACGTCGTCTTTGTAGAAATAAGCTCGCTGTTCCTTCAGATAAATCTTCACCGAAGGCGCTCCCTGGACGCCGTCTCCGTCCCAATAGGAAATCGGGTCGTAGCCGGATCCCGGTTGTGCTGAATTGTCCGTGAGGCCACCCGTTGCGGGCAGGTAGGCAGTATTAGGGTTGTCCAATCGCGATTTTTCGCCTCCGCTGCACCCTGAGATGTACAAAACGGCCAAAAACATCGGAAACCATCGAATACGCATACGCCGTAGCTGAGCTCCGAATAAACTTTGTTGGACAAATCGTCAAGTGGTCACCTTGAAGGTAAGCGGCAAAACCTGATGTTGGAGGTGGTGTTTGATGCGAGGGGGAGCCTCTGCTATATCGTGAGGGTCACCTATGCCGACGTACGAGTATCAATGTGAAAAGTGCAACCAGACTTTTGAAACCTTTCAATCAATGAAGGATGACGCATACAGCGTCTGTCCGAAACAGCTTTGCCGGCTCGAACCGTGGGGCGAAGGGAGAGTGAAACGTCTTTTGGGGACCGGCGCCGGCCTGATTTTCAAAGGCTCAGGGTTTTATGTGACCGACTACCGAAGCTCCAAATACAAGGAGAGCGCCAAGAAAGAGAGCGGTTCCGGTACGAGCGAAGGAGCTAAAGAGAGTTCGGACAAGGGAGGCGGCTCGACGGGGTCAGCAGGGTCGCCTGGTGCTTCCGGGTCATCGGGTCAAGCACCGTCAAAAAGCGGCTAGGCGCCCGGTGCGTGCGTCACTTGGGCTGTTGTCTAATTTTTGCCGATGAGCCGCGAGGTGACAAAGCAATTCGATGGCATATAATCAAAGGATGTTCAGATTGACTCGGGGCGAGCAGTTGCTGGTAGTAGGGCTGGGCGTTGCGTTGCTCGTTGGAGCCATTGTCAAACACGTTCGGGAAACAGACATCCGTCAACAGCAGGTTGAGTCCAGGTAAAAATAAAATGCAGAGATCTTTTAACGAAGTCGTCGATCAGATCATCGAAAAGGATCCACGCTACGGCAGAGAGGCATACATCTTTCTCAAGGACGCCCTAGAATTCACAATCAAACAGCGGAAACGAGGGAAAACCGAACCAGGTTCGCATGTGAATGCCGTCGAATTGCTCGAAGGTTTCCGGCAACTCGCGCTAAAAGAGTTCGGGCCGATGGTTATGACAGTCTTTGAATACTGGGGGGTGCGCAGGTCGAGCGATGTCGGACAAATGGTTTTCAGTCTGATCGGGGCGGGCGTATTCGGAAAGACAGAATCCGACTCAGTGGAAGACTTTGATCGGGCGCTCGATTTTCACCTGGCATTTGTTGCACCGTTTGAACCGCGAAGTTCAAATCCGGCGAACTCCTGAGTCGTGACAAGATGCTAATTGGCATTCCGGAGGTTCATCCTTCGCTTTTCGAACTTTCGAATGGATTGACCGTTATCGTTGCAGAGCAGCATGCGGCGCCTGTTGCCAGCGTGCAGGCCTGGTGTCAGACCGGGAGTATCCACGAAACCGCATGGCTCGGAGCCGGTTTAACGCACCTGCTGGAGCATGTGCTTTTTAACGGGACGGGGCGCCGCACATCCAAAGATATCAGTGACGAAATTCACGGGATGGGTGGGTACGTGAACGCCTACACTTCGTTTGATCGCACGGTGTTTTGGGTTGATTGCCCGGCTGCGGCGGTGCGGCAATCGATCGATATTCTGGGCGACATGCTCTTTCGGTCGCTCGTGGACGAGGAACAGCTGGGCCGCGAGATGGATGTCATCCGGCGGGAGTTCGACATGGGTTTGGACGATCCCGACCGTGTTCTGAGTTACCTCATGTTCGGAACCGCGTACCAAGTGCATCCGTGCCGATTTCCTGTGATCGGGATTCGGAGCGTATTCGATCAGTTGGCGCAGAGGGATATTCTCGATTACTATCGGCGCCGTTACGTACCCAATAACATGTTCTTTGTCGTGACCGGGGACGTTGAAACCGAACGGATCCGGGCGGACGCGGAAGAGTTGCTTGGGTTCGCGAGGCGCGGGCCGCTTGAACCTGTCGTTCTTCCGGAGGAACCACCTCAGCTGGGCCGTCGCGAAGTATTTCAGAAATTTGAAGCTGATCTGGCCTATTTCAACCTCGGGTGGCATGTGCCGGGCGTGTCGCATGAGGACATGGCCGCGGTGGATGCGGCGTCGGTTGTGCTTGGCGGTGGTGCGAGTTCACGGCTTTTCCGGCGGCTTCGAGAAAAAGAGGGGCTCGTCTACGGCATCGGGGCATACGCATACACTCCAGGGTTCCCGGGATTGCTGACAGTGTCTGGACAGTGCGCCAAGGAGGCGGCGGAGGTGGTTCCGACGCGCATCGCGGAATGCATCCGCAACGGAGAAGACAACGGCATTCCGGATGCGGAGCTTTCGAAGGCGAAAAGGATGATTACCGTCAACGCGATCGAGCAGTACCAGACCGTAAAAGGCCTGGCGTCCGATCTCGGATTGAATTGGCTGTATGCGCGGAACCTTGATTTTAGCCGCCACTACCTGGAACGGCTTCAGGCTGTGACTTCGGAGGATGTCGAGCGGGTGATTGCCCGGTACCTCGCTGATTCCAATCTGACCGTTGCGGTTCTGCGCCCGCAAACCGAATCCAAGCGGGTATTAATCTCGAAAAAACATTGTGAAGAGCCGGAAATTCGCCAGCTTCCGGACGGGACGCGAGTCGTTTTGATTCCGGATCGGCGTTTGCCAATGATCTACGCGTCCGCAGCGTTTCGAGGC
>CAZMNG010000035.1:0-12866 GCA_964567505.1 uncultured Chthoniobacterales bacterium | reverse complement strand
AAGCCCGCCGCTTTCTTCTGCACGGATCAAACCTGTTCTGCGCCTGTTTTTGCAGTCGATGACTTGGTTGCCAAGATTTCGAGGCGTTGAGGAGTCAGGCGCTCTCGGCTATCGTCGCCGGCATGAGTGACGAGACAGATTCCAACTCTTACGAAGAGCGCGCGTGGCAATATTTTCTACAATTGCAGCCGACCATCACCGATGTGAACGCGGCGGCTGAGCTGGCCTTTCGTGCAGTCGATGCTTTCGAGAGAGGTCTGAAGAGAAAAAGGTCTCAGGAATCCTGATAGAATGGCTCCTGAGGTAGGATTTGAACCTACGACCAATCGGTTAACAGCCGACCGCTCTACCGCTGAGCTACTCAGGACTCTAGTGGGCCAAGACCTTAGTCCTGACCACGGTTGATTCAAGAGAAAATTGCACTAGCCTGCGGCGCTCGCAAATTGCACCAGAGTTCTCAGGCTATAGCATCCCCGGAGGCAGTCCGAGCCCGGAGGTCAGACGGCCGACTTCGCTTTGTGCCAGGCCTTTGCCCTTTTCAATTGCTTGTTTGACCCCGCTGAGGATCAGGTCTTCCAACATTTCCGTGTCATCCGGGTCAACCACTTCCTTGGCAATCCTGATTGAGATGATATCGCCGAGACCGTTTGCAACGACGGTAATTTTCCCACCGCCCACCCCAACCTCAACCGTTTTCGCTGCCAGCGCCTCGTTCAGCTGCTCCTGCATCTTCGCAGCCTGCTTCATCATTTTCTGGATATTCATCGTTTAGCTAATTTGGGGACAGGAAACTAGAGCTCAGCCTGGATCTCCGCTTTGAATAATTCCAGCGCTTTTTGAATCATCGGATCATTTTTAAAATCGTCCATCGGGTCGGACGCCTTTTTCGCGGCGCCGGCCACGTTGGCTGGAGTGAGAAGATCGTTGCGGAATTCGAATTCGAGCTTCCAAGCGCCTCCAAGAATTTCGCCGGCCACTTCTTCCAGGATTGTCCGGTTGTTCACCCGCGACAAGGACTCGACCGCGATGGCCTGATCAGTCGGGAATGCCAACTTCAACGTTCCGCGCTCCGGAAAGAATGGCGTCGCGGCTTCGAGCCAAGAGACAATCAGGGGCCGGCGGGTCCGGATTGTATTTAGAATCCGGGCCCATGCCGAGTCTCCAGGTTCTGTCACCTCCGACTTTGTCTCAGGTATCTGAGTGTTCGCCTCCGGCGTTGCAGCTTTGTCTGCACGTTTGAGCCCGCGTCGTGCGGCGACCCCGGCCTGCTCGACGGGCGGCTGTTCCTTCTCGAACACATTCGCGGCGGGCTTATCTACCGTCGAAGTCGGCTCACTCTTGTGCGTGTGTGGAGTAGGGGAACCGCCCCGCAGGTTTTCAAGCGCGTCAATAACGCTGTTCAAATTGACTTCGCTAAGAGTTTGCATCGCCCGGATCAGGGCAATCTCCAGATGCAGTTTTTTGTTTGCGGCCCATTTAATTGTCGCTTCGACCTCGGAAGTCGTTTCGATCAATCTCAAGAGCTTCTTCGTATCGACGACAGGTGTGAGTTCTTCCAGAGTGGCCCGCGCATGGTCACTGATTTCTTCCCGCAGGCTCTGCGGGTCTATCTTGAAAATCAGGAGATTGCGGAAGAACCCCAGCAAATCGCCCAGCAGCTTCGTCAAATCTTTGCCTGCTTCCGACTGCTGATGAACGATCGCGAGGGTTTCCGCGCTGTCCTGCTGAAGAATTGACCGCGTCAGCTCGGCCACGACATGTTCGGCGGTGAGGCCGAATACTTCGAGCACTTGCGCTTCCCCGATTGAATTGCCACAAAACGCGACAAGTTGGTCCAGCATGGATTCCGCGTCTCGCAGTCCCCCTTCAGCTGCCACCGCGATCGCCGCTGCGGCGTCCTGGTCAAGACTGACGCCTTCCTGACCGGCAATAAACTCCAAGTGCTTTGCGATGGTCAGAGCAGGAATGCGTCTCAGATCGAAGCGTTGGCATCGGCTAAGGATGGTCGGCAAAACCTTGTGCGGTTCGGTTGTCGCAAAGATGAAAATCACGTGCGACGGCGGTTCCTCCAACGTTTTAAGCAGAGCGTTAAACGCCTGCGGCGTGAGCATGTGCACCTCGTCTATGATGTAGACCTTGTATTTTCCGCGGGGCGCGAACCGGACGTTTTCCCGGAGCTCGCGAACTTGATCGACGCTGTTGTTGCTCGCGCCATCGATCTCGAGCACGTCGAGGCTGATGCCCTGGGAGATTTCTCTGCAGGCGTCGCAGATTCCACATGGGTTTGTGGTCGGACCGTGAATGCAGTTGACGGCTTTAGCCAGAATTCGAGCGGTCGAGGTCTTCCCGGTTCCTCGTGGGCCGACCAAGAGATAAGCGTGAGCAAGGCGCCGTTGTTGAATCGCGTTCTTCAAGGTCTGAATGACATGGTCCTGCCCCAGAACGTCGTCAAAAACCTTTGGTCGATATTTTCGCGCAAAGACTTGGTAGCTCACGCTGACAATGTAGCCAGGATATATCCCGCGTCGCAAGACCCCGAGAAAGGGAACCCGCATTTCTCACGGCCCGTGAAAAGTTCAAGCTAAGGACTGACATCCGCGGCGGACCACCTTGCAGTGGTTTCCGCCGGAGGGTAATATTGTCAGGTGTTCTATATGCGTATCGTTCTCTGGCTCATCGTTTTTGCGATTGCCACGTTCTGCTGGGTCGTTGTCATAGAGCATGGACCTGAAAACTTCGTTGCCGGCAGCAAGATCGAAATCGAAAACCTGGGCGCGCTCGCGTCCCGTTTTTTCCAATCATAACGAGATTTTAGTGCTGATGGCGCCTCCCGTTGACGCCTTCGGATGAATTCGATATTTTTTGCGGGTGCCGAAGTTTCTTGTGCCCTATTCCTATCTTGCCGAATTACCTCATGAAATCGTTCGTGGCCGAGCACAGCGTCAAATTGGCCATACTGACGGTTCCGGGATCCAGCGCGCAGCCGGCGGCAAATGAATTGGTTGAAGCCGGGATCCAAGCGATTCTGAATTTCTCCAACGTCGTTCTCCAGGTTCCGAACAACGTTGCCGTGAACAATGTTAACCTTGCGATTGAGCTGGAAAACTTGAGCTACTTTATCAAGTAGCCGCTCGACGTTGGCACGAGCCCGTCGAGGTTTCGCTTTGAAAGTTTCCGGCATATCATCTGAAACTTGGCTTGTTTGGCTTGACGATGAAGTTTTCGTGCTATTGTCAGTTCGAGACTAAGCGAAATACCATACCCCCCAATCAAGTTGTCATTCGCGGTTACGCCGACTCACTAAGAGGGCCAATCAATGAATAGATTCAGCCGCTTAACCACCGGGCAAGCCATCGTTCGATTCATGGCACGCCAATTTGTAGAAAGAGATGGTCGGGAAAACCGATTTATCGATGGGATCTGGGGGATTTTTGGTCACGGTAATGTCGCGGGCCTCGGTCAAGGGATCGTGGAGTTCAGCCGTGTCGAAGGGCTTCGATTTTTCCGGCCGCAAAATGAGCAGGCCATGGTTCACACTGCGGCCGCCTATGCGAAGCATCGGAATCGACTCGCGACTTTTGCCTGTACGACATCGATCGGACCCGGCGCCGCGAATATGATTACCGCCGCAGCCGGAGCGACGGTCAACCGCATTCCGGTCCTGCTCTTGCCGAGCGACTATTTCGCAAACCGCGTTCCAGATCCCGTGCTGCAGCAGGTTGAGCATCCGCTGGAGCGCGACGCCAGCGTCAATGACGCGTTCCGGCCGGTCTCAAGGTTTTTCGATCGGATTTCGCGCCCCGAACAGTTGGTCGCGAGCCTCCCGGAAGCATTTCGGGTTCTGACCGATCCAGCGGATACTGGAGCCGTGACCATTGCGCTTCCCGAAGATGTCCAGACTGAAGCGCATGACTGGCCGGTAGAATTCTTTGAGAAGAGAATCTGGCATGTGCGCCGGCCGGTTCCAGAGCCGGAACTGGTTGCTGATTTGATCAAGCTTCTGCAAGCCGCGCAACGCCCAATGATTGTATCGGGCGGTGGAACGATTTACTCTGAAGCTTCCGAAACGTTGAAGGAGTTTGCGGAAGCGTTCGGCATACCGGTCACTGAGACTCAGGCGGGCAAAGGGGTGCTCAATTGGAATCACCCGTTCAATGCGGGGCCGATCGGTTCGAACGGTGCAACCTCGGCGAATAAACTCGCGCGCGAAGCCGATCTGGTCATCGTAATCGGGACACGGTTGAGCGATTTCACCACGGCTTCCAAAACGGCCTTCCAGAATCCTTCGGTCCGTTTCGTTGCAATCAACGTTGCGCCGATGGACGCCAATAAACTGGCGGCTCGTCCAATCATCGCAGACGCAAAGCGCGCGCTGACGGTTTTGTTGACGGAGCTCAGACAAGCCGGCTACAGCGGGACGGCGTCGAGTTATCGTGATGAAATCAAGAGTCTGAAGGAGACCTGGAATGCAAAGGTGACCGAGCTGCGCACCCCGCACCAAGGGGCTGGTCTGCTCGGAGAACTGCCAGTGATCGGACTCGTGAATGAAGCGGTTGGCGGGAAAGCGACAATGGTTTGTGCCGCCGGTGGAATGCCGGGCGAGCTCTTGCGACTCTGGCGTCCCGAAGATCCGAAGGCTTACCATCTCGAGTACGGTTTCTCGTGCATGGGCTACGAGATCCCCGGAGGCCTTGGAGTCAAGCTGGCAGAACCGGAGCGCGAAGTCGTTGTGATGGTGGGAGACGGCTCGTATTTGATGATGAACTCCGAGATTGTGACCGCGATAGGCGAAGGGGTCCGACTAACAATCGTTCTGGTTGATAACCACGGATATCAATGCATTCTCGGGCTGCAGCGTGCCGTCGGTGTGTCGGATTTCGGAAACGAACTTCGGTATCGTGACAATGGCACGAAATTATTAACCGGGGATTACATCCCCGTTGATTTTCGGAAGCATGCCGAGGCGATGGGCGCGAACGCAGTTCTGGCGACGACGGCCCAGGAGCTGACCCAAGCGATCAGCGACGCCAAGAACGTGGATCGGGTAACGGTGATTGTCGTGCCGGTGGATCCTGAAAAGAGGATGCCGGGACTGGGTACATGGTGGGACGTCCCGGTGGCTGCCGTCAGCGGCGAGGAAACGACGCGGAAATCCCGCGAAACCTACGAGAAAGCGACCGAAAACCAGAGACCGGTGTTCGCATGAGGCCGGCGACCGCCCTTGTGAGCCTGAACCGGCTCCCAGGACCCCGCGTCGGCGAGAAGGTCGCCGGTTATCTCAAAACCGCAAACGTATGAGTATGACGATTCGCGTAGCCCTGATCGGAGCGGGAAGGATCGGACAGGAACACGCCAGAAACCTGGCCTCGTTTCCTGCTGTTCAGGTCCTCGTCGTTTGCGATCCGGTGATTGAGGCGGCGAAAAGGGTTCAACCTCTGGCGCGTGCTCTCGATATCACCGAATCGCCGGATGAAGTCTTTGCACGAACTGACGTCGACGCCGTTGTCGTCTGCACGCCGACGGATTCACATGCGGAGATGATTGAGCGTGCTGCAAAATCCAGGAAGGCAGTGTTTTGTGAGAAACCTGTCGCCCTTGATCTTGCGCGGACGCAACAGGCGCTCGAGGTCGTTCACGCGAACGCTGTCCCATTTCAGATCGGCTTCCAGAGGCGCTTCGACGCCGGATACGCCGAAGCAAAACGGCGGATCGCAGCCGGAGCACTGGGCCGGATTGACCAATTCCGTGCCGTCGGCCGGGACCCTGGTCCGCCGCCGAAAGAATACCTCGCGAAGAGTGGCGGGATTTTTATCGACCAGGCGATTCATGAATTCGATCTTGCGCGTTTCCTGGCCGGAGAAGTTGCCGAAGTTTATTCGTGGGGAGCTGCGCGTTTTAGCGAAGATGCCGCGGCGATCGGAGATGCCGATACCGCGACAACGTTGCTGCGATTCGAAAGTGGCGCGATCGGCGTCGTCGAGAATTCGCGCCGGGCAGTCTATGGGTACGATATCGTCACGGAAATATTTGGTGCGAATGGCAAAATCGTTGTTCATGCAGAACCGAAGACGCCGATCCGGCATTATTCAGAATCCGGTTATCAAATGGATCACTTCCATTTCTTTATGGATCGATTCGGCCCGGCGTTTCGGGCGGAACTCGATGCGTTTTTTCGATGTGTATCCGAAGGAATCGCTCCGTCGCCCGGCGCAGTGGATGCCCTCGAGTCTTTGAAAATAAGCGTTGCCGCAACGAAAAGCTGGAAGACCGGACAGCCGGTCAGGATCAGCCGATAGGTGAGCCATGGCCGGCAAAACAAATATAGGCGTTGCTTTCATCGGTCTTGGCCGAATGGGTGAAACTCATTTGCGCAATGTTGCGGGTCTCCCGCGCGTGAAAGTTGTCGCAGTTGCGGACACAAAACCGGAAGTCGCGGAGCGCGGCAAAGTTCTCTCCGGTGCGGAGGTCGCCTTTACCGAAGTTGAAAAAGCCATTACGCATCCCGCCGTCGATGCAGTTGTGATTGTAACCCCAACCGATACACATGCGCGACTGATCGAGCTGGCGGCGTTGGCGGGAAAGGCAGTCTTCAGCGAAAAGCCGATCGCGCTTGATCTGGCCGAAACGCAGCGTGTTGTCAACGTTGTCCGGGAGCGGGGTACACCAGTTCAATTGGGCTTCATGCGGCGGTTCGATCCCGGTTACGCGCAGGCGAAGAAAAAAATCGAGGCCGGTGAGCTCGGGCGAATCGAGCTGTTTCGAGCGCTGAGCCGCGACACCTACCCGCCAAGGCTGGAGTTTCTGCTCAAGAGCGGCGGGATATTCCTGGATATGGCGATCCATGATCTGGACCTTGCGCGCTATCTCGTCGGTGATGTTGCGGAGGTCCACGCGTGGGGCACAGTCCTGTTCGACGAAACGTTCTCGCAGGCGAATGACATCGATACGGCGGTCGCGATGCTCCGTTTCGTCAACGGAGCACTGGGCGTCGTCGAAACGTCGCGTCATTCAAACTGGGGCTACGATATCCGAACCGAAGTTGCCGGTGCAGTCGGTAAGGTCGTGATAGAGGCCCCGCAGAAAACCCCTCTGCTGTTCGCAAAGGATTTCGGCTCGCGGTTCGATCATTTCGAGAATTTCCCGGACCGGTTTGAGGCTGCCTATCGCATTGAGATGGAAACATTCTTTTCGGCACTTCTTGACGGCAGGCCGGTCGCACCTGGACCGGAAGATGCCCTGGAAACGTTGCGGCTGGGTTTGGCTGCGGCGAAAAGCTGGCGGGAAAATCGCCCGATTCGAATTTCGGACGTACAAGAATGAAGCGGCACGACAGCCCTGACTTTTTGAAATTAGCCTGCATATTTCTGCGAAAATACAGGCTAATTGCAATGAGACGAGTGACATCGCGCGTAGCAACTGGTCCAAGGAATTGCAATGATCGCTTGATCGGATTTATGCCGCGCAAAGTAACCGGGCAATCTACGTAGACCTGACTTTTTGGAATTGTTAGTGCACTGGATGCTAATTGCAATACAAGCAACGCTAGCAGAAAGGATCCTATTTCTCGACTCTGGAGACGGAGTGTCCGAGCAGTTTGACGGTCTGGCTTAACAGCTCGATTTTGAGTGGTTTTTTCAGCACGGTTACCGGACCGAACTGCAGAATCTTGCCGAGAATGTCGCTGTCTGGCAGGTCGGTGATCACGATGACGTTTAACTCCGGATCAAAACGCTTCGCGGCCTTGTAGACCTGATCCCCGGGCATGTCCGGCAACTGGAGGTCCAGAAACATCAGATCGAATTTCTGCTTCCGCAGACTATTAATCGCCTCTTTCGCCGTGCCGACGATAACACGGCTGAAGCCGATCTTTTTCAGGAAATTCTTGAATAGTTCCTGTAGGCCAGGCTCGTCATCGACAACCAGGACTGTGGGTTGTCCTTGCTTGTCCTGGCGCAGGATATCGCGATCAAGAGAGGATTTCTTTACGCGCCAGCGGCCACCAATCTGGATCGCTGGGATCCGCCCCCGTTGCACGAGATAGTATACTGTAGGGAGTGGTATCCGTAAGTATTCTGCAGTTTCTTTTACGGTCAAAAGATTGTGGTTTGGTAGTTCACTCACGGATAATAAAGGTTTGCACCGACAGCCGGACTCAAAAAGGTTCAAATCGGCAGTGAGACGTTCCCGTATATATAACCTTTATCTATATAAGTCCAGGGCGTTGAACGAGCTCAGGTGCAGGCGGCCTGTAAC
This sequence comes from uncultured Chthoniobacterales bacterium, assembly GCA_964567505.1. Taxonomy (GTDB): domain Bacteria; phylum Verrucomicrobiota; class Verrucomicrobiia; order Chthoniobacterales; family JAFAMB01; genus JAFAMB01. The sequence continues at coordinate 4,613 of CAZMNG010000035.1, read as the reverse complement.
ATCGTGCAAATAGGGTGTGAAGCGCTTTTTTGAGGCTCTTCAAACTGGGAGGATCTGGTTCCGCGGATGGGGGCAACGCCGCGGATTTACCACGCTGAGGGTGGATCAAATGATCGGAAGTCGATCTTCCGAGGATGCGCGCGGCGACGCGATGAATCGACTTGTTTTGAATCGACTTGTTTTCTCAACGTAACGCATCCTGCAACTTGACTGACGCCGGATTCGCAAAGAATCGACTTTCATTTTTTGAGAGGCGAGCGGATCAGTAACCACTTCCAACTATGTATACACGTGTCGAAAAAGATTCAATGGGCGCAATGCAGGTGCCTGCTGATGCGCTCTATGGAGCAAGCACCCAGCGGGCCGTCCTCAACTTTCCGATCAGCGGGTACCGGTTTGGCCGTCCATTGATTCGTGCGCTTGGGCTCGTGAAGTGGGCTGCCGTACAAGCAAACAGGGACCTTGGCAAACTTGATGAAGAGCGAACTCGGCTAATCGTTCAAGCGTCCGAAGAAGTCATCGATGGAAAGCTGGACGACCACTTTCCAATCGACATTTTTCAAACCGGCTCCGGGACGAGCACCAACATGAATGCGAACGAAGTGATCGCGAACCGTGTCAGTCAGATCGCCGGAAAACCGATTGGCACGAAGGTTCCGGTCCATCCGAATGATCACGTCAACATGGGCCAATCCAGTAACGATGTGATTCCGACGGCGATTCACATTGCTGTCGGCGAATCGGTCCGGAACGAGCTGATGCCGGCTCTGGAACATTTGCAGCACGGCCTTGAAGCAAAAGCGCAGGAATTCTGGGACATCATCAAGATCGGCAGAACGCATTTGATGGATGCCACCCCAATTCGCCTCGGACAGGAGTTCAGCGGATACGCCAAGCAGATTGAACACGGCAAGCTCCGCGCGGGAAACGCGATAGCCGCCGTCGAGGAGGTGGCGCTAGGGGGGACAGCCGTCGGAACCGGCCTGAACTGTCACCCGGAGTTCACCGGACATGTGATGGGCTATCTCTGGAACAGAACTGGCGTCGCTTTTCGTGAGGCGCGCAATCATTTTGAAGCGCAGGGGGCCAAGGATGGGCTCGTAGAGGCGAGTGGCGAAATCCGGACCCTGGCCGTCAGCCTTTTCAAAATTGCAAATGACATCCGGTGGCTCAGCAGCGGTCCGCGCTGTGGTATCGGTGAGATCCAACTACCGGCGACGCAACCCGGCAGTTCGATCATGCCTGGCAAAGTCAATCCGGTCATGTGTGAATCGGTCATGCAGGTCTGCGCTCAGGTCATTGGCAACGACACGGCGGTCTGCTGGGGGGGCGCAAACGGGAACCTCGAATTAAACGTTATGATGCCGATGATTGCTCACAACATGCTTGAGAATATTCGGCTGCTTACCAGCGTGGTCCGGGTGTTCCAGGACAAATGCGTCAGCGGCATCACGGCGAACCGCGAGCACTGTCTGGAGTTGGTCGAACGCAGTATGGCGATGGTTACCAGTCTGGCGCCGATCATTGGGTACGACAGGGCCGCTGAAATTGCCAAGGAGAGCGCCAGGACCGGCAAAACGGTTCGAGAGATTTGCCAGGCTACGCAGGTTCTGCCGCAATCCGAGTTGGATAAGGCACTCGATCCGATCGAAATGACCAAGCCCGGCGGCGAAGGCGCTGCGGGCGGGTAGTTCGTTAATCTGTCCGAACAAAGCTCAGTTCGATCGCGCGCTGGATCATCGCGACGTGAGCCTGGACTCTCGCGCAAAGATCGTACTCCGAAGGTGTCTCGGTCGTGATGGTGCGCTCGCTGTGGTTCGCAGCGAGATAGAGCGCTTCCGCGAGCACAGGAAATTTTTTGAGGTTGATTCTCCGCGCTATCCAACCCTGGTCCGCCCTGCGGCCTTCAATCTTAACGCGCGCATCGATCGGAACATAAAATCCGGCCGCGGCCAGCAGTTCCCGTCCGAATGTTGTGAGCCGCTTCCGTATTTCGTACAGATACGCACCTTGCGCGTCATAATCCTCATGGAGGCAGATCGCGAGCTGGAATTTGCGGTCGCGCAGAAGTTCCTTTTGGGCGCTGATACGTGGCAGGGTGTCCAGATGGTAGCACCGATTTAAATCGCGGTTTTCCGAGTCTGTCCTTTGATTGTGCACAAGTCCCCACGGATTCAGGCAAGGGAAAATCATCACCGGCAACTCGCGCAGGATCGGCTGATGGAGCTCGCCCCACTGATAGAGCCCTTCGGTGGTAGCCGCTTCGTCGCCATGGATTCCTGCAGAAAGATAGATCCCGTGCGAATCTTTGAGCGCCGGCGATGTAAAACAGTACAGCTCGAAGTCCTCCACCAGACAATAGACAGAACCTCTGAGGCCCGCCTTTCTCGCGAGGCTTCGCCAGCGTTTGATCAAAAATCGATAATCGTGGACTCGATGCCGTTGAAACTCGAAATTCATGCCGCTGCTAACTCGCTCAGTAGACGTTGGTGAATTCCCTCAAAACCCCCGTTGCTGAATACAACGATCACGTCACCGGGTTTAGCCAAAGGTTTTACGCGATGCAAAATATCGTCCACGTCCGGTTCGTAGAACGCCGGGACCCCGCAGTCTTGAATGGTTTTGACGACACGCACCGGGTCCAACCGGTCGCCGGGTGGCAACTTCTCAAGGTTGGAAACGCGCGCCAGGATTACGCCGTCCGCATTCTTCAGCGCCTCCGGAAGCGCGCACTGAAACGTGGCACGCCGAGTCGTATTGGATCGCGGTTCGAAGATAGCCCAGATTTTTTGTCCGGGATACTGATGCCTGAGAGCGAAAAGCGTCTCGCGAATCGCCGTCGGATGATGCCCGAAATCATCGATCACTTTGATTCCGTTGACTTCGCCATAGAGTTCCTGCCGGCGTGCGACTCCCGTAAACCGAGTCAGAGCGCTCTCTAAGACTTCGACCGGCAGTCCGTACCGCAGCGCAACTGCAATCGCCATCGCCGAATTCCGAATATTAAACTCCCCAATCAGTGACGAATGAAACCGATGACCGTTCAAAACGAATCCGGAACCGTCACCCTGATAGACGACATCCGTTATTCGATGGGTCGCATTTTCGCTGAATCCCACCGTGTAAACCTGGCTCAGCGACTTTGTAATGACCTCCGCACAGTTTGGGTCATCGGCATTGATAAAGATGTGTCCCGCGCGCGGCACGACATTGACCAGACGCCGGAAACTGAGCTTGATCTCATCGAGGCCCGAAAAGATATCCGCATGGTCAAACTCGATATTATTAATTACAACTGTCTCAGGCAGGTAGTGCAGGAACTTCGACCGTTTATCGAAAAAAGCTGTGTCGTACTCGTCTCCTTCAAGAATGAAGTACTTCGAATTGCCGAGAGATGCGCCTTGCGCCAGGTTCTTAGCGATCCCTCCGATCAGGAATCCAGGCGCGGCGCCGGCCTCTCGAAAGAGCCATGTTATTAACGAGGTCGTCGTCGTCTTTCCGTGCGTTCCGGTTACGACAATGTTCGATTTTTCCTGCAGGAAAAATTCCTTCAAAGTCTCCGGAAGGGACCGGTAACGGAGCTTCCGGTCCAGAACCGCTTCAACTTCGGGATTGCCGCGGCAAATCGCATTGCCAACGACAACCAGATCCACTTGCGACGGAATATTCTCGGGCCTGAAACCATTGAAGGATTTAATTCCTTTTGCCTCGAGAAAGGTGGACATCGGCGGGTAGACGTTGTCATCGGAGCCGGAAACGGTATAACCCAAGTCGCGCAGAGCCGCGGCCACCGCGCCCATTGCCGTTCCGCATATACCTAGAAAGTGGATCCGCTGACCTGCCTTATGCATAGAAATAATCCCGAGACGATTAGGTTGGACTCATTCCAAATACCAAGGTGATCAGTTTCGCAAGTAAATGGTGAAAATAGATTTCCGGCGCTTGCTGAGTCAGGCAGCAAGCGCGCCTGGGGCGTTGACTGGTTTGAACCGCGTTGGAGGCGGGTCAATTCACCTAGGCAACGCTCTCAGCCTGCCGCGTCGGCAACGAGATTTCGTCGTAAACGCGGCGGTTCGTCCGTGCGACGTTTGACGCGATCAGTAAGAAGCTTTAACATCCGGCCACCAATTCGCGTCCGTAGCTCAATTGGATAGAGCGTCGGCCTCCGGAGCCGAAGGTTTCAGGTTCGAGCCCTGTCGGACGCAGTAAGTTCTTTGAATCAGAGGATTTGCCGGCACGCGACAATTTTTGCTGGATGCATGTAGTGATGTTAATGGATCTACATCAGGCGCTTCGGCTTCTGCAGGCTCAAGTTTATCGGCCAGTGTTCTCACTCGCTTTAGCTCCCTTAAGACGCCGGAAGGCCGACACCGCGTCCCGCTGTGGTCGCGGCTTCGCCGCGCTGTGACGTTTGCGGCCTGCTGTTCGGATTGTTTCGGGTAGTGCCGGGAGTTCAGGCGCCGATCCGGCGATCTTATCAGGCTTTGGAAATGTCCAAACTGCAGCAAGCGGCTCGCAGAGCCGCTTCGACGCGGCGCACTTTTCATGTTATGAAAAGGGCGGGTTAGAGTCAAAAGTCGACGGGCTTGCCACTGTTTTGGGAAAAGACTTTC
>CAZMNG010000034.1:0-13100 GCA_964567505.1 uncultured Chthoniobacterales bacterium | reverse complement strand
CTCTTCGCGAAAGCCCGGCATCTGCAAAATTGTTTCGCCGCCGGAACCGATTGCGAACGAATTGCCATCAAAAACCAGTTCGTCGTTCCCACCCACTGCATTGCAGTAATAGAATGGCACCCGATACTTCTCGGCTAGATCGCGCACCATATTACGACGAAGCGCGGGTTTCCCGACGCTATAAGGAGAAGAGCTCAGGTTTACGATGACCTGCGCGCCTTTCGAAACGAGGACCGAGACCGGATCTTCCCGGTAGAGGTCGCGATTCAGATTTAGATATTCGTCGGTCCAGATATCTTCACAAATCGTGATGCCGATTCTCGTTCCGAGCAACTCGATCGGTTCCTGGTCTGGCGCGGGATCGAAATAGCGAGCTTCATCAAATACGTCGTAGGTCGGCAGCAGCGTTTTAAATATCTTTCGGACCGGATGCGACTTCTCAAGGACCGCACAGGCATTGACAAATGGTTTCCCCGCTTTGGCGGGATTGAAGTCGACGTAGCCGACAAGCAGCGGAACAGTGCCAACCGCCGCACGAATCCGCTCGAGCGCGGAAAGGGTTTCCGGAACGAATCGCGATTTGAACACCAGATCCTGAGGTGGATACCCCGTCAGAACGAGCTCCGGAGTTAATACCAGCTCCGCCCCGAGCGAAACCGCCCTCTCGTAGGCTGTCAGGATGCGGTCGCTGTTTTTAACAATATCGCCGACTGTCGTGTTAATCTGTGCAAAACCGATCCGCATACTTTTTTGTACCTGAAAATATTTTGGAATCGTGCGCTGAACAAATTGAAATACGAGCTGACCGATTTCCGCTACTCCGGCGTCGGACTTGGGGCGCGGGCGTTCAATTCAGTCAAAATTTCCGGGTCGCGAACATCCACCCAGAAACCTTTGATTTCGACCGCTCGGACGCTTTTACCCTCGTGCGCCATGGCGCGGATTGCATCGGTCAATTCGTACTCGCCTCTCTGCGATTTCTGGAGGCGGTCGATGTAGGGAAAAATGGTTGGTTTGAAACAGTAGAAACCGGCGTTATACCAGTTGGTCTGAGGCCTCTCGGATGGCTGCTTTTCGCGCAGGTCGACGACTTCAAACCGGTCGTTCAGGTAAACCGCGCCTCCTTTGGAAACGTCCAATGTATGGCGCACGGTAAGAATCATTTCTGCGTCGCCGGGCTGTGTTAGGGGAACGTAGCTTGCCGGGTCGACCAGGATGTCTCCGTAGCTGAGAATAAACGGGTCGGATCCGCAGAATTCCCTGGCAAGCGCCACGACTTTGCCAGTGCCGTCCTGGATGATCTGTTCCTGATAGGCGATCTCGACGCCAAACGCCGAACCATTCCCAAAATAGTTCACAATCACTTCTTTCCGGTATCCGACGATGATCAGGAATTTGCGGACCCCTGCATCCCTGAGGCCCTCCACGATATATGCCAGAATGGGTTGCCCGGCGACCTCCACCATCGGCTTTGGGACTGAAGTCGTTAGCTCCCGCATCCGTGTCCCGCGCCCGGCCGCGAGAATGACAGCCTTCGTGACCTGCTGGTTCATGCGTCAGGATCGCCGGAGCTCGCCGACAAATTGCTCGACCCGGTCCATGGCCACTTTCAGTTTGTCCAGTCCGGTCGCGAAACAGCAGCGCACGAACCCCTCGCCGGGGCTCCCGAATGCGCTTCCTGGCACGACCGCTACCCGTTTCGATTTCAACAGCTGCAGGGAGAACTCTTTGCTCGTCAACCCGGTCGGAGCGATGCTCGGGAACGCGTAGAAAGCGCCCTTGGGCAGATGGCACGGAAGGCCAATCTCGTTGAGCCGGTTGACCACAAAGTTGCGGCGCCGTTCGTAGTCGCTGCGCATCATTTCGACCTCATGCTGACAGTTCTCCAACGCTTCGATGGCCGCCTCCTGCGACATGTTCGACGCACACATGATCGCGTATTGATGAATTTTCATCATTGCCTCAATAATCGGCCCCGGCGCACAGGCGTATCCGACTCGGAATCCGGTCATTGCATAGGACTTGGAACATCCGTTTAGCAGGACCGTCCACTCTTTCATGCCCGGTAACGACGCAATCGAGACATGCTCCGTGCCGTCATACACCAGTTCGGAGTAGATCTCGTCGGAGAGAACGATCAGATCGTGCCGGCAACAAATGTCGGCAATCGGTTCGAGGTCGGTCGCGCGAAGAACGCCGCCCGTTGGATTCGTTGGGTAGCTGAGCAGAATCGCCTTCGAACGGGGTGTGACCGCATGTTCGATTTGATCTGCCAAGACCCTGAATTCATGCGCGGCCGACGTTTGGACCGAGACCGGTTTGGCGTGGCAGAGCGCGATGCTCGGGTTGTAAGAAACGTAGCTCGGTTCGTGGTAGATGACTTCGTCCCCCGGATTCAACAGCGCTCGGAGCGCAAGGTCGAGCGCCTCCGAGACCCCGACGCTCACCAGGACTTCGGTGTCCGGCCGGTAAACAATACCGACTCGGCGTTCGAGGTATTTCGCGATCGCTTGCCGCAGTTTCGCCGTGCCGAGATTTGAGGTGTACCCGGTTTTACCCTTCTCCATCGCGAAGATGGCGGCCTCGCGAATCCGCCAGGGGGTCACGTAATCCGGTTCGCCGATGCCCAGCGAAATAACGTCGGTCATCGTCTGGACCACTTCGAAAAAGTCTCGGATCCCGGACCGCGGGATATCGAGGACTCGGTCAGCGATATATTTTGAAAAATCCATGGATGAAATCTCGGGGCGCTAGGGGGTCACCGGCAGTCTCTCGGAGGCGGCAGGCTGACTCAACAACATGCCATTCTGTTTGTAGGTCTTCAGACGGAAGCGCGTAGCAGTCGAGACGACACCCTCGACTGTGCTCAATTTTTCCGAGACGAACCGCGCGACCTCGCGCAGGTTGCCGGCTTCGAGCATAATCGCAAGGTCATACCCACCGCTCATCAGCCAGCAGCTTTTGACTTCATCGAAACGGGCGATCCGTTCGGCAAGTCGGTCAAAGCCCCCTCCTCTCTCCGGTGTGATGCTGACTTCGATGAATGCAGTCACCGCATCCGCGTCAATCTTTTCCGGGTCGACCACGGCCTGATATCCCAGGATCACCTGCTCTTTTTCGTAGCGTTCGATCCGATGATTGACCTCCGCGACCGACAAATTCAGCATTTTTGCCAGATCCTCTCGCGGGATGTTGGCGTTTTGATGAAGGAGCTCAAGCAATGGATCCATAGGGGGCACACCTTATCTCGAGCGTAAAAATCTCACAAGCCCAAGGCTCGAGCGATTTTCACGTCAGTGTCCTGTCCGCGAAATATTTCCCCGGCGTTATCTTGGAACACCTGGGTTTGCGCCTGGCCTTCCTGCCGCGGCCCACTGATCGTAAAGCCCCCAGCCACGCTCGAGGAGTTCAGTCGCAGCGGTGACCCGGTCGGTTGCCCCAAGCACAATGACATTCAGCCGTCTCGGCGTTACGAGCGTCGTACTGCCTTCCTGCGTGACCTCCGGATCGCGCTGAGAGGAAAGGATAATGCATTCGCCGGCCCTCGCGGTTTGGCCGGTTTTGACACCGTCAATCCCATTCGTTCCAAGCAACTCGTTCGTGTTCCGCAAAAGATACTGGAACACCTGTCCACCTCGGTTGAAAGAGACTTTTCGCTCCTTTTGGGAGACGTAGAAACGAAACGCTGCGTCCTTCATCGCGTACGCCGCGAGTTTCGCCAGGTCGAGCGCGGTCGAATAAGGTTGGAGCCCCTTGCGCGGTTCCAGGCCGTGCGGATTGAGAAACAGAGTTCGTTCCATCCCAAGTTGACGCGCCAGCGCGTTCATTTGAGAGACAAACACCTCGATTGAGCCTAGTTCGCGCAGGCGATCGTCGCCGGCCTGACGGAGCGCTGCGCCGACGTAGTAGGCCAGCGTTGCAGCGGCAATGTTATCGGACTGCATCAGCGCCGCGTAAAGCAAGTCGCGGTAGCTTATCAGGTCATTAGCCTGCAAACCGATCGGGTTATTTTCACCCAGTTCGTCGATTACCTGCTCAGGAATAACGACCTGTTCCGCCAGGTCCGTGCTGGTTGTTGTCGCCCAATCGAGGACGACTTTCGCCGTGGCAATCTTTGTCAGACTGGCAATCTGGCGTTTCTCGTCGCCCTTAAACGCATCAATAACATAACCGGTGGTCTGATCAGTAATCGCATAGGCGGCCGCCAGTTGCGCCTGCATCCTGGAAACAGATCCCAGGGCGATCATTCCAATGAGTACAATATTTACAACGTTCCGCATTTTATCCAAAACTCGCGCACACTCTATTTCGCTTCCTTCCCATGGCAATCCCGAAGTCAACTATCTGCACTAGCTCCCCCGGAATTCAACCCCAGCACCGGCGCTGCGCCGGGGCTCCACGGGTTGCGCTTAAACTCTGCTCGCTCGAGTGCGAGAATATTTTGCGAACAGAGGCCCAGGACCGACCGGACGTCGAGATCGAGGAAGGTCGGATAGAACGGTTCGAGATTCGTTCGAGCAAGTTTGAAAAGGCGCCACGCCGGATGCAGTCTGCGGCCATCGGTTAAATGCTCCGGACGCTGGTACTGTTTCTGAAGATGCACGAAGGCGCCTGCAAGCTGGATCAGGCCTTTGAAGAATTGATTTGCCGGGCCGTGCTCAGCAAGCCAGAGATGTTCGAGCACGTCGTGCGCTTCGTAATACTTTTGCTCATTAAAGCAGACAAAGTAGCCCTCATAACAGGGATGATGCCTTGACGCCGTGTTGAGCGACTCGACATATGCTTGAATTCTTTCCCCCTTTTTCATTCCGGCTGCCCGTGAATTTGCTTGTCAGTCCGGCGATCGCAAACAAAATTCCGTCCAACGGGGGAAGCCGCTGACGCGGGTCGAGGAAAATGTCGATATCACTAGCTGTTTTGACGTGTGCTGTTCTCACCCTGCTTGCTGGTATTTCCGCGTTCTTCTCCGGCATGGAGACCGCGCTTTTTTCGATCAACGGATTCCAACTGCGCCGGTGGAAAGAGCGTGACCCGGTTGTGGCCGGCGAGTTCGAAAAACTAATGTCGCACTCGAGAAACGTCCGTAGCGTCATTCTCCTGACGGCGGCGTTGGTCAACATTCCGCTCATCATCATCGCGCTGGTCTTCGCTAACGCGATTCCGGTGCCTGTCCCGAGTTGGACGAAGGCGTTTGTGATTTTCGCGCTGATTGTTTTCGCATGTGACCTGCTGCCGAAGATGCTCGCACTCGCGGATCCGTACCGGTTTTCGAAAAGCGCAATCCGAATTCTAAAATTTCTCATGCCGATTGCCGAACCGGTTTCACGGTCGCTTCAGCAAGTGACGGAGCGAACGGCGGACTTTTTTGCCGCTGAACGACCGGTTGCGGAGGAACACCTGGACGATGAGGAACTGGAGACACTCGTGGAAATGGGGGTGGAAGAGGGAGAGCTGAGCCCCGGGGAGATGGAAATGATCCAGGAAATCATCAAGCTGGGAGACAAAACGGTGAAAGACTGTATGACTCCCCGTGTCGACGCATTCACGATTCCGGACAGCCTCTCGAATGAAGAGGTCATTGCTCAAATCAAGGTCAAGCGTCACGGAAGAGTGCCGGTCTATGGAGACAGCCCCGACGAGATCCTGGGCATTCTGGACGTTAAACGGTTTCTGCTCGAGCACTCCGAGCATTACACCGAGCACCTTGAGGCTCCCTCGTTCGTGCCGGAAACGATGCGAGCCGTCGATTTGCTCCGCGGCTTTCTCAAACACACCCAGCGACTCGCTATCGTCGTGGACGAGTTCGGCGGAACGGAGGGGGTCGTCACGTTCAACGATATTGTCGAAGAGGTCATCGGCGATGCAGTGCCGCGCGGAGACGACTCGCTCTATATCGAAGAAATCGGCGAAGGCAAATGGCTCGTGAGCGGCAGCGCGCGCCTGGATGATCTCGGCGAACTGGTCGGTGTCGATTTGCAGCGCGAGGGCATCGATACAATCGGCGGATTGATTTTCAATCAGCTTGGTTATCTTCCGAAGCCTGGGGTCCGGCTCCAGATCCCGCCGCTCCAGTTTGAGATTCGCCAGAGCGGTCGGAAGCGAGTCCTTGAAGTCGCGGTGGAAAAGTTGGATGTCGCCTCGCCGGAGCCGGAATGATGACCTGGCTTTTACTCCTGTTGTGCCTTGGAGCATCATTTTTTGTCTCCGGCACCGAGGCTGGCATTCTGTCCTTGCATCGACTTCGGCTTCGCCGGCTCGCTCGCCAAAAAGACCGCGCAGCGGTTCAACTTCAGAAGCTCTTGGAACAGCCGGCGCGGTTGCTCGTGACGGCACTGGTTCTGACCGGGTTGCTGAATATCGTTGCGCTGGCCCTTCTCGTGAATGTGTTCGTCACACGGTTCGGCTGGGCCGGCTATTTTATCGCCCTGGTAGTCGCGTTGCCGTTGTTTTTGCTCGTTGCGGAACTGCTGCCGCAGGCGATTTTTCGCCGCATTCCATACAAGCAACTCGCGTATCTGGCTTTTCCGCTGGAGTTCGCTGCGAGAGGATTAACACCGTTGATCAATGTTGGGTCCGCCGTTGCCAGGCGATTTCTCGGGTTGAAACGACCGCGGGAAATCTTTGTTGCTCGCGAAGATCTAAAAGTCGTGACGAGCGAAATTGAACGCATGGGAATGTTGAGCAGCGTCGAGCGGCAGATGATTCATAACGTTTTTGATTTCCGTTCTGTCAAAGTCAGGGATGTGATGGTCCCGGTGTCCGAGGTTGTCACTGTTCGACCGGATACAACCGTCCAGGAGCTCATTGAGCTTTCGCGAAAACACCGGTTTGATCGTTATCCGGTGATTGGTTCGATGGACAAGATCGCTGGCGCAGTGAATGTGTTTGATCTGATTGTGGATCAAACTTTGAGGGAAACGGTCCGCGAACATGTTCGCCGTGTCCTGACGGTAACGCCCGACGACCAGGCCCTCACCGTTTTGGCCAGGCTTCGGGCCGCACGCGGCAGTCTGGCCGTTGTGATCGACGAGCAAGGAACGACGCTCGGAATCGTCAGTGTCGAGGATCTGCTCAACCCTCTGGTGAAGGGCGCCGCGTGAAGCGGGGGCAGAGCCGAATGGCGCGAAGTTAAGCAGGCTTTGGGCTTTGGGATAATCCATGCAGATGCCGGGTACCGCCCACATCTTCGTTTCAGCACCAACAACTGCCGACTGACCGGACCTTCCGCTCAAACCGCTTGACCAGGAACTCCCCTCGCCAATATGTTCTCGGTTTCGATGTCCACGACCTCGCCAACGGCTCCCTTCTCACGCAAGAACCCGTTTCCAGCGAGACTCCTCGTTAACGAGAAGTTGACTGGCGAAGGTTCAGAAAAAGAGACTTGGCACTACGAGTTTTCCCTGGCCGGATCAGGTCTTCAATATGAGGTAGGGGATTCCATGGGAATTTTCCCGCAGAACAATCCACAGCTCGTTCAAGAGCTTTTGGAGGCTCTGCACTTTTCGGGGGACGAACAGGTTAAAAACAAAGAGGGCGAAATCTTTTCAATTCGTGACGGCCTATTACTTCAGTACCAGATCACACAACCTTCGAAGCAATTTCTCGAGGCGGTGGTCGAGAAATGGGAGAACTCCGGCGAACTGCGGGCGTTGATGGATCCGGACAAGAAGAAGGAACTGGACCGTTACCTCTGGGGTCTCGAGGTTATCGATTTTTTGCTCGACGCGCCTTCAATCCGATTTACCCCGGAGGAGTTCGTATCCAAGCTGCGCAAACTGCAGCCGCGACTTTATTCGATTGCATCCAGCCTGAAGGCGTTTCCGGAGCAGGTCCATTTTCTTATCGCAACCGTCCGCTACCAAAGCCATGGGCGTCATCGGGAAGGGGTTGCTTCGACCTATCTGGCTGACCGGATCGATCACTCGACGCCTGTCCCCATGTTCGTGCATGTCGCGAAAGGTTTCCGACTTCCGGCCGAGAGCGGCAAAGCGATTATCATGGTCGGCCCAGGAACAGGGATTGCACCGTTCCGCGCTTATTTGCAGGAGCGAAAAGCGACACAGGCAACCGGCAAAAACTGGCTGTTCTTTGGCGAGCAACGTTCGAAATGTGATTTTTTCTACCGCGAAGAATTCGAGACTCTGCGGAAAGAGGGCGTTTTGACCAGGTTCGACATCGCTTTTTCGCGGGACCAGCCCTATAAGATCTATGTCCAGCACCGTCTGCTGGAGCACGGAAAAAACGTGTATGCATGGCTCCAGGAAGGCGCCCACTTCTTTGTGTGCGGCGACGAAGCTCGAATGGCAAAGGACGTCGACGTGGCTCTGCACCAAATCATTGAGAAGGAGGGCGGCTGCACTCCCGAAGGCGCCGCGGCCTACGTTGAGGCGTTGCGGAAAGAGAAGAGATATAAGCGGGACGTCTACTAGGGTTGAAGGTTCCGGGTTCGAGGTTCCGAGTTCGAGGTTCAAAGTTCCAGGTTCAAACCGGCAATTGCCCGGAAGCCGGAACCTTGGAACCCGGAACCTCGAACTCGGAACCTCGAACCCGGAACCTCGAACCCGGAACCGGCGCCGCTTACTCCTCGCTCGTCACTTCGCGGGCGTAAATATTCACCTGACCGTCTGCCCCGCGGCGAACATCAACGATCTGGAACGGCCGGCTGCTGCCGCGCTGGAAATTGTCTCCCTCGCGCGGAGTCGGAGCGCCACGCTGATATTCGACGATGACACGCGCGTTGCCTCGGTTGAAGACGTGATCGGCAAAGGATTGCCGAGGCCGGAGCACCGCTCGATTGTCACGCACGGCCGTCACTGTGAAGTCGCCACGCAAATACATCGTCGCGCCCGCAACGCCTCTGTCCGCAAGCTCAGTCGTCTGATCAATGTCGAGGAGGCGGCCTCGAGGCATCTGTCCGGGGTGATACGTTTGCCAGGTCTCCACGCGACCCTCGGTGGGCGGCGTCGGAGAGGCGGTCAGGAACGGTTGCAGCGGCTGCCCTGGCGAGGCGGCTGCAACTGCTACAGGCGTCGCGGTCGGGGTCGCCTTTGGAGCCAGACCCGGTGTTGCGGCTGCAACCGGGTGCGTACTCGGTTTCGGCGTGGCCGCTGCTGCCGGTTTTGGTGTGGCCGCCGCTAAGTTGGTCGAGGCGGTTCCCGCCGGACTTGGCACAGTCGCCGTCCCGGCTGTCGCAACGGACGGAGCAGGAGTGCGTGCAATGGTCGGTTGAACCCCGACAAGATTCGATTGTGACTTCGGTGCGGGCTGTCCAGAGGTTGTCACCTGTTGCGTCGCCATTGCGCGGCGATACTCCGCCAAGCGCTGGTCGGCGTCGTGAAACTGAGTCTGGGTGGCGAGAGGCAGGCCGGCTTTCACGTTAAGTGTCTGGGGCGGATCCAGGTGAAAACCTGACCCTTCCTGCGTGGTGCCGTATGGGCCGTAGAGCAGGGGAACGCACGTGAACAGCAGGCGGGCACCCCCGAGGACTTCGACGTGAACGACGGCAGACAAATCGTAGGAACGCCGCAGCTCAATGCCGAGACCGGTGGTCAACGTGCGCCGCATTGCCGGAAGCTGATCGCTGGCGGCCGGAAAGATGTGTTCAATGTAAATGTTCGGGACGTCTACGGATTGCGCAAGAACTGCAACACCGGAATCGCAAAATTTGGACGGTGACAGTGGGAAGCTATCGAGCACGGTGAACCGCCCAGTCACATACGGAATCTTGCCGGCCTGGTGATCGTAGTTTCGCAGGTAAGCTCGGAGCAATCGTTTGCTCTCCTCGTCCAGTTGCCAGGCGTTCATTGAACCGTATTTGGGGAGCAGTTTCTCAGGCGCCAGAAATTCGCCTGGTGGCGCTGCTGTTAGTTCGAACCGCTTTGGCGGGTCGAGCTTTTTCAGCTTTGCGAGAATGTGATAGTTGAACGGTTCTTCCGGGTGCGTGAACACGTAAAAAGTGCCGATCCAGCAGGCAACCGCAAAGCCGCACAGCAACAGGATAAAGACTGCCCAAGCGAAAAGATTGTCGCTTTCGGGTTTTTGACGAGATCTCCGGCCAGATCGTCCAAGCTCGACCGTTTTCATGACTCAGCCGACGCCACCAGAGCAGCAACAGTTACCCTTCACGAGAGACTTCAAAGGAACTGCCGCATCCGCAGCTCCGTGCAATGTTCGGATTGGTGATCTTGAAACCGGCTCCAGTCAGACCGTCCAAATAATCCACCGTCGCGCCTGTGAGAAAGTTTGCGCTGTAGGTGTCGATTAACACCTCGACTCCATCCTGTTCGATGCGTTGATCTCCCTGTTTTGCCTCATCAAACTGCATCCCGTACTGCATCCCGGCGCAACCACCTGTCTCAACAAAAATTCGCAGACCTTTATCCCGGTACTCCGGATTATTCGTGATAAGATCGTGCAGTCGTCGAAAGGCAGAATCTGTCACAGTGATCATTGCGTCCATCAATTAAGCGACACCTGGGAAGAAAGTCAACGTCTCGGCGTAGCGGAGGCGTATCGGCGTGTCGGCGCGAACTGATCAAAGCCTCAACTCGACATCGAAGAAAGCACGAGAGCACGTCCATAGCGCCCTTACGCCGACACGCCGAGACGCCGAGACGCTCCTCTTTACGACTCTTCTCCATTTGTTGTACGCTCAGGTATGCCCCGAATTGCTCTCTTACCGGACGAAGTCGCTAGCCAGGTTGCCGCCGGAGAAGTGGTGGAGAGACCGGCATCCGTTGTCAAGGAGCTCGTTGAAAACAGTATCGATGCAGGGGCAGGCCGAATCGAAGTGGCGATTGCGCGCGGCGGAGCTTCAATGATTCGCGTCGTCGACGACGGCATTGGGATGGATCGCGACGATGCTCTGCTGAGCCTCGAACGACATGCCACCAGCAAGATCAGGACCGGGCACGATCTTGCAAAGATTCACACCCTGGGATTCCGGGGGGAGGCGCTACCAAGTATCGCCAGTGTCGCGCGGTTTCGGATGTCCACGCGTCCGCACGCTGAGTTGGAGGGGACCGAGATCATCGTGAACGGCGGCAAGATTGAATCCGTACGCGCCGCCGGTGACGCGCCCGGGACCCAGATCGAAGTTCGTTCGCTTTTTTACAATCTGCCGGCGCGCCGCAAATTTTTGCGGAGCGAAAACACCGAGGCGAGTCATATCCAGCATCAATTACTCCTGCAGGCGATCGGACATCCGAAGATCGGGTTCATTTCGATTCGTGACCAGACCTTGTTGTTCCAGGCGCCGCCCACAATCATGCTCGCGGACAGGATCCGGGACCTCCGCGGACCGGAACTGTTCGAGCAGTTGCTTGAGATCGAGCCGATCTCCACCGACGGGATCACGGTTTCTGGGTTCATTGGAAAAGCGGGGGCCAGCCGGGCAACTAGAGCGGAACAGATCCTGTTCGTAAACGGCCGGCCGGTGGAAAACATCACGGTGCAGCACGGACTGCGCGAAGGCTATCATACCGCACTGATGAAGGGCCAATACCCCGTGACATTTCTTTTCCTGCAAATGGATCCCGAAAGCGTGGACGTCAATGTTCATCCGGCAAAGCGTGAGGTCCGTTTTCGAGAACCGGACACGGTCAGGAATTGCGTCTCCGAAGCCGTCCGCAAAACGATTGAAGCAGACCGGCAGCGTTGGACTCAATCGTTTCAGCGACCGTCCGAAACCGCAAGACCTGCTGTCCAGGTGCCGGTCATTGATGCCACGCCGGTACTCATCCCGACCGCTGAGCAATTCGCGCTAAGGCGTGATTGGGCGGAGTTTCAGCCTGATTCTCCTGGAGGCGCGCCACTGCCGGTCCAAGTTCAAGCACTAGGGAAGCCCAAAGAATTCGCCGGCGCATCGCCGATTTCCGCTCCCGCTACAATGCCGAGCATTGAACCGTCTGTCCCGCTCGATTTCAAGCTGCTGGGCATTCTCGGTCAGCTCTACATCCTGATGGAGAGCGCCGACGGTCTGGTGCTCGTTGATCAGCACGCCGCGCATGAAAGGATATTGTTCGAGCGATTGCGAACGCAGATGGAGTCAGCAGGGGTGCCGACTCAGCGTCTGCTGATTCCACTCACGGTGAGCGTCACACCAAAAGACTACGATTGGATCGCTACGAATGCACAGGCACTCGAAAAAATGGGGTTCGCGATGGAGCCGTTTGGTAATTCTACGTTGAAGATCGACGGGATTCCACCGTATTTCACAACAGATGACCCGAACGTTGCGATCCGGCAGCTTGTCGACGAATTGCGGTCCATGACGCTGACGACCTCTCGCTTGCGAATGGGAGAAGACGTGATTGCAAAAACGGTTTGTCGCCACGCGATCAAAGCAAACGACGAATTGCACCCGGCCGAAGTTGAGAAGCTGCTCCGGGACCTGATGGCCTGCGAGTTGCCCTATTGCTGCCCGCACGGGCGGCCGACGATGATTCAGATCGGCTACGCAGAGCTGGAAAAAAAATTCGGACGCAAGGTTTAGCGTTGGCCTAGGCCGGATCGGAGCCTGCAGTTTGGCCGATTCGCATCGCCCGAAGGCGAAAACAGAACAGCCCACGGCTTCAGCCATAAGCGCTAAGTCAAGCAAAGCCTCGGCGAGTGAATGTATTTTGTCCCGGAGGGACAGCACGAGTGCGCCTGAAAGTACGCACCAACAGAAGGGTGGAAGTCCCTTCCGGACGGGAACACTGGCCTGTCCGTAGCTGAAGGTAACTGCGTCGCCGAGAGGCGGGGTGGAGAGCAACCGGAAGCGAAAGACCAGTCCATAAACAAAACAATGTTGAACTCGATTCGGCCAAGATGCATTGGCGAGCCTGCTCGTGCGTGGCGAAGCCAAGACCGGAAACCGTCCCGTAACGGGGGAGCGACAATTCCGCGACCTATCCCTGGCGAGAGCAGTGAGCAGAACGATAGGAATGCATAGGGTGGTTGGAGATAGAATGGTCTGAAGTTGGAGCGATATGAATCAGGGATCGCCAACCGGGAAAGGAACAGCGTTCATGGTCTGCAGAAGGCCCGAAGAACTGTGCCCGGGAGGTGACAGAGCCTCCGTAGTAGCGAAGAAGCGGGGTAATGCCCGTGGAGTCAAG
>CAZMNG010000033.1:0-13319 GCA_964567505.1 uncultured Chthoniobacterales bacterium | reverse complement strand
GCGTTCAGTCAGGGCAAAGGCGCTCTGTTTCTCAGCAATCCCGGCCTGAGCAATCGTTTGCCTAAGATCGCTGACAAGTTCGGGCTGGTACAGCCGCTCGTCGGTCCGCACGGCGATAAAGGCACAATTTTCTGGGTCAACAACATCATGCTGTACAAACAGGGCAAACACCCGGCAGAGACCAAGTTTTTTCTGGAGTGGTGGTCGGAGCACGAGAAGGATCTATGGACCAAAGGACACAATACACAACTTCCGGTCCGAAAATCTTTCGCCGCGGATCCCTATTTTCAAGGAGACCCGGAAACAAAATTTATTCTCGACAACTACGTGCCGGTCGCCAAGACAACGGCTACCCTCGCAACCGAGATCTTTCCGAAACTCAATGATGTCGAAGGCGAGGGGGCGCTGCAATCTCTCTCGCAGAGCCTGCTCCAGGGCAAAGATGTCAACTCTTCGGTTAAAACGGCGGCAGATCGCCTGAAATCTGTCTTGGAAGATTAGTCCTTTCCAGAAGCACGGCCCGGGCGTTCTCAAACGCCCGGCTCTCCATCACACGCCCGAAACCGGGCTTCAAGCCATGCCTCTCAAGGTTGATCTACGTTCACGGGCGGCTTCGCCGGCGGTTACCCAAACAATTAACCAGCCGTTTCGGCCGTTGCCTTACGTGTTGTTGCTTGCTTCGCTCGCCTTCATCTTTATCATTGAGTTTTACCCGTTTATCAACGGCGTATCGTTCAGCTTCCACAAGGGCAGTTTGTTGAGTACGGGCGCCTTTGTCGGTTTGGGTAACTACCTGCGTCTGTTTAATTCGCCGAGCTTTTATAATTCGCTCTGGTTCAGCTTCATTTTCGCCTTCTTCAATGTCCTGGTCAGTTATGTGCTGGGGCTTGCACTGGCATTGTTCCTGGATCCGGATTTTCCCGGGCGAGGGTTTTGCCGTGTGGCGCTGCTGGTTCCATGGATCGTGCCGGCCGTGGTTTCAATCGTCAGCTGGAAATGGCTGATCGCCGACAAAGGAGGGCTGGTCAACGTCATCCTGGGTTCATTCGGCGCCGGTCCTATATATTTTCTTAGCCAGAGCGGGTGGGCCATGGTGGCGGTGATCGTGATCAAAATCTGGCGCAGCTTTCCCTTTATGATGTTAAGCCTCCTTGCAGCGCTGCAGGTGATCGACAAAACCTATTATGAGGCAGCCAGGATCGATGGAGCGAATCGCTGGCAGATGTTCTGGCGCATCACGCTGCCTCACATCAAGAACATATCCATTATCCAGGCGATCCTGATGATCATCTGGAGCATCAATGATTTCGAGACCCCGTTCCTTTTGACACAAGGTGGTCCCTCAAACGCCACAGAGAACTTGATCCTGCTTTCCTATCGTTACACTTTTGGACGCAACGATGTCGGCTTAGGCTCGGCCGTCGCGATCCTGACATTAATTCTCCTGATGGTGCTCTCCACGATCATGATGCGCCAACAGGCTAAAAGCGCTTGACGGGATTCTGACGATGAAACCAAACCGCAAATGGCTCCTTCTCTTCCTGGGTCTGGTGATCGTTTTAATCGTTGATTTTCCGATCATCACCGTGATCCTGAACTCGTTTCGCACCACGGAGACGATTGTCTCGTCCCACAGCATACTGCCGACTGAGCCGACGTTGGCGAACTACTTATTCATTAACACGCGGACGCATTTCTGGACGTTTTTGCTTAACAGCATGATCGTCGCATTCACAAGCAGCGCCCTTGCAATTGTCCTGGCGGCGCTAGCAGGCTTCGCAATGTCGCGCTACCGCGCGCGCATTTTGGGTGGGTATAACCAGGCGCTCCTGATCGTGCAGATGTTCCCGCTGATCCTGGCGATCATTCCGCTCTTCATATTCTTTCGCAACTTGGACATGGTGAACAACTTCATACCCGTGATCATGGTCTACACCGTCACGCAGCTGCCGTTCGCGACGTGGATGCTCCGTTCCTATTTCGACAGCATTCCACGAGAATTGGATGAGGCGGCGACAGTGGATGGTTGCTCGCCTCTGCGCGCCTTTGTGCAGATCATCCTGCCCTTGACCGTTCCCGGGCTAGTTGCCGTGGCGATCTTCTCGTTTCTGTTTTCTTACAACGAATTCTTTATCTCCAGCGTTTTTCTGCGGGATGAAAACCGAATGACGATGCCGGTCGGCATCCAGTCATTCATGCAACAGTACTCCACGGATTGGGGCAGTTTGATGGCTTCGGCGACGCTTGGGATGGTCCCGACACTTATCCTCTTTTTCTGCATCCAGAAGTACATGGTCGCAGGTGCGACAGCCGGCGCCGTCAAGGGCTAACAAATGAAAGATTAAAACTAGGAAGATTACCTATGTCGAATCAGGCAGAGGAACAAACCGGCGCGCCTACGCCGCAACGCCGAATCAGAGTGGGTATTGTCGGGTGCGGGGAAGTAACGCAGATCATGCATTGGCCGAGTCTGTATCAACTTGCGGATCGGTTTGAGGTTACAGCGCTCTGCGATGTGAGCCCGCTGATCCTGGAGAAATTGGGAAAGCTCTGGAACGTCCAAATCCTGACGGTGGACTATCGCGAATTGACAGCTCGCAGCGATGTAGATGCGGTGCTGATCGCCAATCCGAACGCTTTCCACGCCGAGGTGACTCTTTCTGCCGTTGCGGCCGGGAAACACGTCCTCGTAGAAAAGCCGATGTGCGTTACCCGCCGCGAAGCGGACCAGATCATTGTAGCTGAAAAGAACAGCAACGTGGTGGTGCAGGTCGGTTATATGCGCCGCTATGCACCGGCGTTTCTGGAGGGGTGCAAGACGGTCAAGGCGATGAAGGAAATTAAGTTTGCGCGGGTCCGCGATTTTATTGGTTTTAACTCCTTAATCGTAAACCCCACTTCCCGGGTGATTCGCGATGAGCAGCTGCCCGATTCGCTGAAGAACGACGCGAAGCTGCGTGATGAAGCATTAATTGACGAAGCCCTTGGGGGCAAACCGTCGCCCGTTCTCCGGCGGGCATACGGGGTCATGCTGGGCTTAAGCAGCCATGACCTTTCCGCAATGCGCGAATTGCTGGGTATGCCGAACAAGGTGCTTTTTGCAGCGCAACGCGGTGGCGGCCTGTATATGTCCGCGGCCTTCGATTACGGCTCGTATGTCTGCCAGTTTGAAACCGGCATAGACGAAATCGCGCGCTTCGACGCTCACCTTGAGGTGTACGGAAACCAAAAAGTGGTCCGGATACAATACGATACGCCCTATGTCCGGAATTCGCCGATCAGGCTCTTTGTAACCGAAGACAACGGCCACGGCGGGGTGACGACTCTCGCTTCACACCCTGTCTGGGGCGACCCGTTTGTGGCGGAATGGAAGACATTTTACGAGAACGTGACCGAAAACAAAACGCCGAAGACCGGTCCTGCCGACTTTGCGCAAGACCTTGAGCTCTTTGCCGAGATGGCGCCGTTCATGCAGGAACCCTGAACTAAACTGCCACGCGCCTTCGGCACTCATTTCGCCATAGTGGAGAATCGGCTGCGCCAAGCGGGCTCGCAGAGCCGCTTCAGACGCGGCGCACTTTTCATGTTATGAAAAGTGCGGGTTACCTGACCTGTCACTTCTTTTTTTCTGACCTGTCACTTCTTTTTTTCTAGGCAGCACTTCCCGACCAACCGTCAAACCAAAGGAGATTCACCAATGAGTACGATCAAAATGTCCGAAGAAATCAACCTTGATCGTCGCCGCTTTCTTGGCACTGCGGCCATGACCCTAGCCGCCGCCCAGCTTGGCGTAGTCCGTTCTGCCGATGCACAATCCAGTCAGGCAGAACCGGTAGATGTGCCCCCGGGTAAGCCGGGTACGAACAAATCGTTCGGCTCACTCAAGCAGATCGATGCGGGTGTCCTCAATGTTGGCTACGCTGAAGCTGGTTCCGTCAATGGTCCTGTCGTCCTTCTTCTGCACGGCTGGCCCTACGACATTCACAGCTATGTCGATGTTGCCCCCTTGCTAGCGTCGGCGAATTACCGGGCGATTGTCCCGTATCTGCGCGGTTATGGCACGACGCGCTTTCTTTCAAGTGAAACGGTCCGCGACGGGCAGCAGTCGGTCGTCGCCCTCGATATCATTGCGTTAATGGATGCTCTCAAGATCGAGAAGGCGATCATCGCCGGTTTTGATTGGGGCGCACGGACCGCCAACATCATCGCGGCGCTTTGGCCGGAGCGTTGCAAGGCGATGGTCTCCGTGAGTGGTTATCTGATCGGCAGCCAAGAATCCGGCAAGATACCGTTGCCGCCAAAGGCTGAGCTCGAATGGTGGTACCAATATTATTTTGCCACAGAACGCGGCCGGTTGGGCTACGACAAATACCGGCACGATTTTGCTAAGCTCATTTGGCAGATCGCTTCGCCGAAGTGGGACTTCGATGCTGCCACGTTCGCTCGCAGCGCAGCGTCCCTCGACAATCCGGATCATGTCAGCATCGTGATTCATAATTACCGCTGGCGGCTCGGCCTGGCTGAAGGCGAGCCGAAATATGACGATCTGGAAAAGCGGCTTGCCGAAGGACCGGTCATCACCGTGCCGACCATAACCCTCGAAGGGGATGCCAATGGTGCACCGCATCCGGACGCCAGTTCCTATGCCAAGAAATTCTCCGGCAAATACTCGCACCGGATCATCACGGGCGGCGTCGGTCACAATCTGCCTCAGGAAGCCCCGCAGGCCTTTGTCCAGGCTGTGATCGACGTCGACGGTCAATAATCGACGTTACAACTCTCTCATCAATCCATAAGTCTCATATGTCCTCTGCGTCTCATATGCCCCCCAACGGATGCCTCACGTGGTGGGAGCTTTCCCGCGGCGATCTCCCACCAGGCCTCTGATCTCGTAAGACGGTTCTTTGGCGTATACTAGCTGACGAACCAAGCTGCGCCCAAGTTCTCGCGAGCGAAAGCCACTTGCATCGCACCGACCTGCGCGGCGAACATCTCGTTATGGAGGTTTCCGAATGACCCGCAAGATCGAAGGCATCATTCCCGTAATGCTGACCCCGTTCACCGACCAAGGTGAAATCGACTATCCGGGTCTGGAACGTCTGATCGAATGGTATCTCGAAAAGGGCGCCGACGCCTTGTTCGCGATCGCCCAGTCGAGCGAGATGCAGTTTCTGACACTGGCCGAGCGTGCCGCCCTCGGGCATTTCGTCGTCAAACAAGTCGCCGGGCGCGTTCCTGTTGTCGTCTCCGGTCATATCAGCGACGAACCTTCGGGTCAGATCGAAGAACGGATCCAGATGATGTCGCTTGTGATCCAGCCGCTATCGGACTCTCAACAGAGGAGCGCGCCTGTTTAGCGTACGGCTCGCCACAGGAGACGCAGCCCAAGACGACGTTTGCTGAGTGGCGCAGCCTGTTCGAGCATCGCACGACCTGGGGGATGATCCTGGGATTCTTTGGTTCAGTCTACTTGAACTGGGTCTACCTGGTTGTAACTGGTGCGATCGCTCAAGCCACGCACTCCTTCGTGCCGGCGCTGCTGGCTGGGGCGGCGATTGCGTTCGTTTTTGCTATGAGCTACCTATTCTTGGTCCGGGATCCAATCCCGCAGCAGCTCGCCAGTGCGGAGCGGACGGCGCCGTAGTGCAGGTTGGCACTTATTAGAAATTCCTTCAAAACGTACGAAATTGCGGACTGACCACGACGTTTCGCCCCGGCTTCCAATACGGATCTCCGGTTGCTTTAAGCAAATGCCCCCGATCGGTCAGGCGATCCGCGGCGGCCCTGGCGACGGATTCACTCTCGAATACCTCACCCCACTTCTCCAGCGGGATCGTCGTCGTGACCACGAAGCTCATCCGTTCATATCCTCCTCGGATGACCTCGAAAAGCAACCGCGTTCCGAGTTCAGGGAAACGCACATATCCCATCTCGTCGATAATCAGCAAGTCCAGCTGATCAAGCCGGCGGTAGAACTGACGAAGACGCCGGCTCTCGAATCTATCGATCAATTCGGTGACAAGTCCGGAGGCCGTGGTGAACAATACCCGCTTTCTCTGAAAACAGGCCGCATAGCCGAGCGCTGCCGCGAGGTGAGTCTTGCCGGTGCCAGATTTTCCAACGATGACAATGTTCTCCCGACGCTCAATGTATTTGCACTGGAGCAGTGTCCGAACCAAGCCCTCGTCGATGGAAGGCTGGGCGGCAAAGTTAAAGCTATCGATCGTCTTGACGACCGGAAAGCACGCCTTGCGGACTTGGCGCTCACCGGCGCAGCTCCTCAAATTCTGCCGGATGACGATGCTCAGATCGACGACAAAGAGAAACACAACAATGTCGTCCATAAAGGAAATTACCGCCTGATCGCTTAGGAATTGTTCCAATCCCCAGAGCACAAACGCCAATCCCATAAGAATCCCGACAAGACGTTGGCCGAGCGTTCGTCGCAGAGTGATGATCAGGACAGAGTAAGAGATCCCGATCGCAATCAGAGGGACGGCGGATTTCAAAGAAATCGGCGGCTGCGATCCCAAGATCACTGGCAGAACATGGCGCACGATCAGGAAGCATGCGGTCAAGATTGCCACCCAAAGCGCGACGAAGCTTAATCCACGCAGTGCGGTTTGCACCCAATGTACGAATATCCCGCGCCGGCCCGCAGGTTTGTTCCGGCGCAGATGTTCAAATTCATCAAAGGGTGTAGAAAATTCGTCCACAAGGCCCGTTAGTTGCAGTGTAATTCGCTCAACAAAATAAGCTATTCCTGTGCCAACCGGACTTTGGAACTATCTGATAGGCATGTGCGGGGGACGACAGGCATGTGCCGGGGGACAGGTCAAATATTCGAGGATCCTTCGTTTTCCTTGCACATCTGACCTGTCCTTTCGCCGATTCGGACCTGTCCCTCACCGATTGCTTGATCGTAACAAAGTACCTGTTATTTCGGGGACAAGACATGAGCGACCCGAGAACGCTAACGGCTCGATATGTTCTCAGGTCGCTTTAGGCACGGTTACGAGCTGACAAATCCGAGCAAATCCAATAAAAACTGTCGGAGGGCATAATGGCTCCCTCTCGTTGCAAAGTCTTCATCAGCTACAATCGGGCCGACCGCGATTGGGCCGAGTGGATCGCCGG
The DNA here is from genome assembly GCA_964567505.1 of uncultured Chthoniobacterales bacterium. Taxonomy (GTDB): domain Bacteria; phylum Verrucomicrobiota; class Verrucomicrobiia; order Chthoniobacterales; family JAFAMB01; genus JAFAMB01. The sequence goes on along the minus strand of CAZMNG010000033.1, from coordinate 6,182 downwards.
TGTGATCGACCGGGGCGGTTATCAACCCATCATCCAAGCGTGGCATTTTCGGCCGGGGGAAGATTTCGTTCTGAAGATACAGCGGGCGGCCACAGAAAGTGACATGACCATCGCGGTATTGTCGGAGGCTTATCTTAAGGCTGAATTCAGCCAACCGGAGTGGACCGCCGCTTTTGCTGAAGATCCTACCGGCGAAAAGCGACGGCACATCCCGATCCGCGTGGCTGAGTGTTCGCTCACGGAAATACCAGTGCCGAGAATCGATATTGATTTGGTTGGTCTCAATGAACGAGACGCAGAACGGCTCGTGCTGGATGGGTTAAGCCCTTCCGGCAAGCCCGCGCAGCCACCGCCGCTTCCCGGCGAACGCGCGGAGTGTGCCATCCCAACTACTCCTTTCCCTCCCAATCTAGCAAGACTTCATGGCGTGCCTGATTTACCCTCACACTATTTGCCTCGTGAGGAAGTTCTTGCTGGGCTGAAACAGAAATTGTTCGCCAGCGGTGCCGACGTCGGCATTACGGGACAATCCTCGGCCGTGGGTGTTCAGGGAATGGGCGGCATCGGCAAGTCCGTGCTGGCCGCGGCATTGGCACACGATTCGGAGACCAGGCAGGTGTTTTCGGATGGTATCTATTGGTTAACTATCGGGCAAAAGCCGAGGCTGCTTGACTTGCAGAACCGTCTTTTAAGCCAATTGACGGGCTCTGAAGAGACGTTTCCCACAGAGCAGGAAGCCAAGGAGGCTTTGCGCGAAGCGCTCCAAGGCCGGCCGGTTCTTATTGTGGTTGACGATGCTTGGACGCTCGATGCCGCTCAAGCGTTTCCCGTGACTGAGCCCCCGTCTCGTCTGCTCATCACTACGCGCAACAACGAGGTGTTGGTCGGCCTTGGTGCCGAGGAGGATCGCGTGGCCGTCCTCTCTCCAAGCGACTCACTAGAGATGTTGGCCGAGTGGTCAGGCCAGAAAAACGCGAGCGATCTGCCCCCGGAAGCGGCTGAAGTGGCGAAGGAGTGCGGGTATCTGCCGTTGGCTTTGGCAATGATCGGCGCGATGGTTTGCTTGCGGCCCACGGCATGGGAGGATGCCTTCAGTCGGCTGCGGCACGCTGACCTGGTTAACCGAAACTTTCCTGGTTACCCGTATCCCAATCTACGTCGGGCGATCGAGCTAAGCGTCGAGGGGTTGGAGTCGGCGGACCGGGAGCGATACCTCAACTTGGCAGTCTTTCCCGAAGATCAGCCGATCCCCGAAGAAGCATTGCGTGTGTTCTGGAATCTGGACGAGGTGGACACCCGGGACTGCATGATGCGGTTGGTGGCGCGTTCGCTTGCAACCTGGGCGCCAAGTGACACAAGTCTCATCCTGCATGACCTTCAAGGCGATTGGATCCGTGTGCGACGCGAAAAGAATCTCCCAGCATTGCACTTGCGATTGGTGGACGCCTGGGATGGGTTGCCGAAGCTGGATTCCTACGCGTGGCAGCGGGCGGCGTATCACCTCGTGCAAGCCGGTCGCAAGCATGACCTGCGCCGGCTTTTGCTGAATTTTAACTATCTGGAGACCAAACTTACCGCCACTGGTGCCAACGCACTGATCGCAGACTATAACTACTTGCCGGAAGACAAAGAATTGCAGCTGGTCCAATCCACCCTGCGGCTTTCGGCGAATGTCATTGCCCGCGACCCACGGCAATTGGCGGGGCAACTGACAGGGCGTTTGCTTGGCAATACCTCACCGGAGATACAAGTCTTGCTGCGGCAAACAGCTGAGAGGAAAGGGTGGCCTTGGCTTCGGCCCTTAAGACGCAGTCTAACTGCACCGAACGGTCCTCTTATCGGGATGCTCGAAGGCCATACCTCCAGGGTCACTTCCGTGGTAGTCACACCGGATGATCGCTACGCGGTCTCCAGCTCCGCGGACCACACGCTGCGCGTCTGGGACCTGGCGACGGGCCAAACCAAAACCACTCTCCAGGGGCATACCGCCCGGGTCAGTGCCGTGGTGCTTACACCCGGTGGTCGCCTCGCGGTCTCCCGGTCCTGGGACCACACGCTGCGCGTCTGGGACGTGGCGACAGGGCAAACCAAAAGCACTCTCCAGGGGCATACTTCCAGGGTCTGGGCCGTAGCAGTCACCCCCGATGGCCGCTATGTGATCTCCGGGTCCGCGGACCACACGGTGCGCGTTTGGGACCTGACGACGGGCCAGACCAAATCCACTCTCCAGGGCCATACAAGCTCGGTTAGAGTCCTGGCAGTCACACCGGATGGTCGCCAGGTGGTTTCCGGCTCCTGGGACAACACGCTGCGCGTCTGGGATTTGGCGACAGGGCAAACGAAAATGACGCTCCAGGGCCATACGAGCTGGGTCACTGCCGTGGTAGTTACACCGGATGGTCGCCACGTGGTCTCCGGCTCCGCGGACCACACCGTGCGGGTTTGGGACCTGGCGACGGGCCAAACCAAAACGACGCTTCAGGGCCATACCAATGCCGTGGTACTCACACCGGATAGCCGCGACGTGGTCTCCGGGTCCGCGGGCCACACCCTGCGCGTTTGGGACCTGGTGACGGGGCAAACCAAAACGACGCTCCAAGGACATACGAGCTGGGTCACTGCCGTGATAATCACACCCGATGGTCGCCACGTGGTCTCCGGCTCCGCGGACCACACCCTGCGCGTTTGGGACTTAAAAGATGGAAAAGAGGTCCTTATGTTCACAGTAGATGGCGAAGTTTCAGCGTGTGCCGCAGCGCAGGACAAGCGGACAATCGTTGCCGGAGATGATTTCGGAGGATTGCATTTCCTGCGGATCGTCGAAGCAGACGAAACCAAACCTGCAATCGGCGACACGAAGATATGGCTCCTGCAGCAGAATGAGCCAAGCTAGGCAGATTCGTGTAATTTTATACGCTAAGGGTGCCCTTGATGGAGCGCCGGCGGACGAACTGCCGATCAGGGTATACTCGCCGCTAAGCACGAGGTTATACCACTCGACGGGCTGACCTGTTCCAGCAGGGAAATGACATGATTCCACGGGGCACTACACCAATCACCCACCTAAACGCTGGTGAGCCGCCGGAAGAACGAATCTTATTACTGACGCAACCTTAGCCCGCTTCGTTAGCCGATTCCGTAGATCAGGCCGTCGTCCTCCGACCACGCTTCTACCCAACTAACACTCAAGCCAACTCCCCGTCGGCCACGATGATGCCGTCTTCATCAGCATACACCCACCTTCCTGGCGCAAAGGTCGCATTGCCGATTTGGAGCGTGGCGTCCACAACTCCGACACCATTTTTACCGCTCGTCCAGGGATTGGAACCAAGCGCCTTGATTCCAAGATCTAGCTGCTGCAAAGCCCCCGTGTCACGCACCGCTCCCCAAACCACGAGTCCGGCCCACCCATTCGAAATACCTAACCCGGCGATCTTGTCCCCGACCAGGGCTGTGCGCAATGAGCCACCGCCGTCGACGACCAGCACATGCCCATTGCCTGGCTCAGAAAGAATCCGCTTTATCAGCGCATTGTCTTCCCATGTTTTGATCGTGCGTATCGGTCCGTGGAAACGAGTACGCCCGCCGAAGTGTCGGAACTGTACCTCGCAACTCTGGATGCGGCCCGAGTCACGAAAAGCATCCACGAGTTCGGCCGTCGGTCTTTCTTCTCGTGATTGTGTGTCTATCGTATCCATTTGATTGCGACTTTATCAATTCCGGCCAATTTCGACACCCTTTGCTGCCCAGGGCAATCATCTTTCTTGACCCCCTCGGAGTTGGTGGCGCCTACATCCCGTTCTAGGTATGTCGCGCGACTTCGCGCAGAGCGCGTTCGAGTCTTGTCAATTTGGCGGTCGTGTCAGCAATCACTGCCGGATCAACCAGATCCATTTGCCGGCCGGAAGGTCAGTTCAAACCTTGGCAACCGAAGCCTGGTAGATTTCGTCGATCGAATTTGATAACGAAGTATCAAACTCGGCGTCGCTCATCGAATAACGGAGATCTTCCATCAATGCCCGCGAAAAACTCGCGATCATTCCATGATTGGCGGCGAGGCGGTGGCAGGCGTCTTTCCGGGAATAGCCGCCGGAGAGCGCCACGACCCTGACGACGCGGCTGTGCTCGATCAAAGGAGAATAATAGTCCGGAACGTCCGGGATCGTCAGTTTCAACATCACGCGGCGTCCGACCGGCAATTCATCCAGTCCGCTTACGAGTTCCTGGCGAAGAATCGCTTCCGCGCCCGGTTTGTCGGGGCTCTTGATCAAAACTTCCGGCTCCAGGATCGGCATGAGTCCATGCTCGGCGATTTGCGCTGCAAACGCGAACTGCTGGGCCACGATGGCCGCGATACCGGTCTTGGAGGACAAATGGATCGTCGAGCGCATTTTCGTGCCGTAGACCCCGAGTTTCGCAGCGCGTTCAAGAAGCGAGTCTAGTCCCGGAATCGGCTTCATCAGACTGACCCCGTCCTTTTCGGTTTCCAATCCTTTGTCGACTTTCAGGAACGGGACGACGCTGCGCTCTTCCCAGAGGAATGCAGGCACCGGTTTCCCATTAGCCTGTCCATCCATTGTGCCTTCAAAGAGAATCGCTCCGATGACCTTGTCGCCCGTGAAGGATGGCGAACTCATGATGCGTACGCGCATCTCGTGCATCAGCTTAAACATTTCGGTCTCTCCGCTATACGCGCTGTCAGGTATACCGTAGTAACGCAAAGCACCGGGCGTCGAACCACCACTTTGATCAAGCGCGGCGATAAAGCCTTGCTTGGTGGACATCTGCGAGTTCATTTCGTTGCTGGTCATTTTCTTTTCCTTGGACGGCGAGTTACTTGTGAAGTTCTCAGACCTAAACTTTCCAGGAGGCGGTAACTCTTCAGCCGATCCTGGGCGCTTCTCCTCAAGCGATCCGTCTCTTTTGTCGCGCGAGGGGATGGGGCGCACCGATTCCACCGTCTGCTGCTCAAACCAAATGTCAATAGGTCAATTGCTGGTCAATGCCCGAGCGATTTGCGATCTCACCCTGAGCAGGCACAATGTCGTCGTAGAACCCTTGGGAGCGAACTCCCAGATTAGTGCACATCTGACCTGTCCCTCGAGGCGCTCGATTCCGCGACGGCTCTGATGGTTGAGAACGTGAGTGCGGAATTCGACCGCGATACAATTTTTCGCTTCGAAAGCATGCGTCAGAAGAAGCAGCTTGCATTCGGTGTTGACTGCCGTGCGCTGCGCCGATGCGCGATACCAAGTGGCGCCGATCTCCACACGCCGGTTGACGCCATCCACATTGAGAAAGCTCGTCACGCCGACTGCCTTGGCCGTGGCCGCACTCAGGACCGCAAATGGCATTGCCGAGCCGTTAGCCTGCAATGTCAGGCGCCGCTCGATATCGGCCCGCATGCTTTCCGGTGGAGGAACCATGGTGTACCAGAGTTTCCAGAGTTCGCCGTCGCAGACTGCCTCGACCAAATCGCCGTGATGGTCATGAGTCAATGGCACCAATACAACATGCGAGCCGTTCAAAATTACAGGTTCGAGGAAGTCCATCACTATTTAGATCGCGCAGGTAATCGAAGACGCAGCCCACATCTTCCAAGTGCCTAAAATTTAAACGATGTGCAGCGGACGGGTCTACTCCTGGTTTCGTAGCGTGCGGCTGTCGAGCGTGTTGGGCGGTGCGCTGGTGAGCCCTCAAAAACTTTCATTTTGGTCATGATATTTGCAAAGTGACATTCGGGCAACGGTGCTGATTGCGGCGCCTTCCGCGAACCGCAGGTCCAACCAATCGGCTGAGATTATCTTGTTAAGTAATTTTCGTCCGGTTCCACGCTTATCTGACCTGTCCCTGCTTTTTCTTTCTCCCCACGATCACTCATTCGACGGGGTTGATCGGACGGGCCGTGGGCTCGGCGAGCGGCCGGCCGTCTCCAGTGACGCCGATGCCGGGTATGAAGCATCGTCCGAGTGGATTTTTGATTAGGTGCAGAACGCGCTTGAACGAGTGATTCTGAGCCTCGCGCCGGTCGATGTTGATAACGGCGGCATCCTTAAGCCCATTTTGGATGAGGCTAATCATGCGCTGGTGCGCGTCCTCCTCCAGCGCGTGTAGCGCCGCGTCGATTACTACCCAGCGGGGCTTGCGCAGCAAGAGACGCGTGAAGACCAAGCATTGCTGCT
>CAZMNG010000032.1:0-13368 GCA_964567505.1 uncultured Chthoniobacterales bacterium | reverse complement strand
GGAGGAGGAGAAGACCACCGCCGAAACGCCCAAGGTTCGCATCGACGTCGAGCGCGGGGACCGCGTCATCGGAACGGTCCGCGAAACCCGCAAGGTCGCCGAACTGATGGAGCGCTATCCAGACGCATTCCGCGCGGAAGTGCTCGACATGACCGACACAGCGGCGATCCGCGAGGTTGTCGAACGCTCGTTCGCGCGACTCGGACGCATCGACGTGATCGTCAGCAACGCCGGCTACGGCCTGTTCGGCGCGGCGGAGGAACTCACCGACACGCAGGTCGAACACATTGTCGCGACCAACTTGGTCGGGTCAATCCAGCTGATCCGTGCCGCGCTGCCGCACCTTCGCACCCAGGGCGGCGGACGCATCATCCAGATCTCTTCCTACGGCGGGCAGGTCGCCTTCCCGGGAAACTCGCTGTACCACGCCACGAAGTGGGGCATCGAGGGCTTCGTGGAGTCAGTCGCCCAGGAGGTCGCATCCTTCGGGACCGGCATGACGATCGTCGAGCCCGGGGGCGCGCGCACCGAATTCCGCTACGGCAGCACGCAGGTGGCAGATCTCATGCCCATCTACGACCAAACCCCGGCACATAGCTTCCTGCGGATGCTCGATCCCAAAAATGGCCTGGCCCCCGGTGACCCGGCCCGAATGGCCGCGCGCATCATCGAGAGCGTCGATGTGAAGCCCGCGCCGCTGCGAATAGTCCAAAGGGACATCTGGGAAGACGGTAAGGATTCTGGTTTATGTCTGATGCCAGTTTGTCTGGCCACTTACTACCAATCTATTTCGCCAAAAGCATTCCAGAAAAAGTTCAGGACTTTAATGTCTAGTTTCCAACTTTAATGGCCGGTTTCCCACTTTAATGTCCCGCCACAAATCTGCGCAATCGGTGGCTCCGCCTACTCTACCGTCACGCTCTTCGCGAGGTTGCGCGGTTTATCCACGTCACGGCCCAACTTGACGGCCAGATGATAGGCAAATAACTGCAACGGGATCGCCGTGAGAACCGGAGAGATATAGTCGGGGCATTTGGGGATGAAGATGATGTCGTCGGCAAGATCGGCGATCTGTTTCCGGCCTTCGGTCGCAATCGCAATCACGCTGCCTTTCCGAGCTCGGATCTGTTCAAGCGAGTTGATGTTCTTCTCGTAGACTGCATCGTCCGGAGCGATCATGATTGACGGCACTTCCGGGCCGATCAGTGCAATCACCCCATGCTTTAACTCGGCACTTGGATGGCCTTCGGCAAACTTGTAGGTAATCTCCTTCAGCTTCAAAGCGCCCTCCAGTGCAATTGGATAATTGTACTGGCGCCCAAAAAACAAAAAACCGGCGGCTCCCGTGTATTTAGCGGCCAACTCTTCGATCTTATCGCTCTGAGCAAGAATCTCACTGGCAAGATCCGGCAGACTTTCCAGCGCGGAGATTACTTCGATCCCCTGCGCGCTGGAGAGATTCCGGATTCGTCCCAGCAAAAGAGCTAACAAAGTGAGGACGACAACCTGCGAAGTGAAGCTCTTAGTTGCCGCCACACCGATCTCCGGCCCGGCATGCATGTAGACGCCGCCATCGCTTTCGCGCGCGATCGTGCTTCCGACACTGTTACAAATGCCCAGTGTCCGATGACCTTTTCGTTTGCTTTCCCGGAGCGCCGCCAACGTGTCGATGGTTTCGCCGCTCTGACTGATCGCGAACACGAGCGTGTCCTTGTTCATCGGCATATTCCGGTATCGAAACTCGCTGGCGAACTCCACCTCCGTCGGGATATGCGCGAGACTCTCGATGAGGCACTCACCGACTCGGGCCGCGTGAAGCGCGGTTCCGCAAGCAGTCAGAACGATTCGTTCGACGTTGCGGAGTTCCCGGGACGACATATTGAGTCCGCCCAATTTTGCCGTCGATTCTTCGGTCGACAACCGGCCGCGCATCGCATCCCGGATCGCGTTGGGCTGCTCAAAAATCTCCTTCAGCATGTAATGGGGATACGATCCCTGGCTGACGTCCTCGGTCGAGAACTCCACTTTGCTGACCTGGAAGGACGGATCGGTTCCGACGAGCGAACTGATATCGAACTGATCGCGTTCGATCGCGACGACATCGTAGTCTTCCAGGTAAACAACGTCACGCGTATGAGCCACGATTGCGCTGACGTCGCTCACAATGAAGTTTTGACCTTTTCCAACCCCGAGGATCAGCGGACTGCCGCGCCGCGCCCCCAGCACAACCTCCGGCACATCCACATGAAACAAGGCAAGTCCATACGTGCCGACGACCTGCTTCAACGCAAGCTTGAATGCGTGCAAGAGATTTTGCTTATTGCGCGGTCCCGGCAGATTGTCGAAAAGGTGACCGACCAGGTGCGCAAGAACTTCAGTGTCGGTCTCCGAGCGGAAGGTGTGGCCCTGACTGATCAATTGATCCCGCAACTGCTGAAAATTCTCGATCACCCCGTTATGGATGACAGCGAGCTTCCCGCTCTGATCCAGGTGCGGGTGCGCGTTCTGATCTGTCACAAGGCCATGCGTTGCCCACCGGGTGTGCCCGATCCCGACACTCCCATGCGTCGGGTTCTTTTGAACAAGCTGCGTCAGACTGGCGATCCGTCCTGCACACTTGCGGAGTTCCATTCTTCCGGACGCAAGCGTTGCAATGCCGGCGGAGTCATATCCGCGATATTCCAGACGGCGCAAACCATCAATCAGGATTGGGGTTGCTTCAGTACTGCCAATGTAGCCGATTATCCCGCACATAAATGAAAATCCAACGTGACAAAGAAATTGCACACTTGCAAGATACGTTATGAGGAGTCCGCACTCCTTCGAGCTCCCTCCGAACTATGGATACGGCTGACCTCCAGAATGGGACACTTTCGATTATTATGGGCGGCGGAGCTGGAACCCGCCTGTTTCCCTTGACCAAAGACCGCGCCAAACCAGCCGTTCCGCTGGCCGGCAAGTACCGGCTCGTCGATATACCGATCAGCAATTGTCTGAATTCAGGCCTCCGGCGAGTTTACGTTCTAACGCAATTCAACAGCACCTCATTGCATCGCCACATCAACGCGAGCTACAAATTCGATAATTTTTGCAAAAGCTTTGTCGAAATCCTCGCGGCACAACAAACCCCGGAAGCAGCGCGCTGGTACCAGGGAACGGCCGATGCGGTGCGCCAAAACCTCCGATACTTTCTCCAAGGGACCGATCAACTCTTTTTAATCCTTAGCGGAGACCAGCTCTACCGGATGGATTACCGATTCCTGTTGGAGCAGCACATGGAGACCGGTGCCGACATCACGATCGCAACCACTCCCGTCGATCGCACGGCGGCCTCAGCATTTGGGATCATGCACACCGATGCAAACCGCCGGATTTTTCGGTTCGAAGAGAAGCCAAAAGATCCGGCGATCCTGGACGAACTCAAAATTCCGGCGGCACTTCTGGTCGCGCTAGGGAAATTGGAAACGACCGAGCTCTACCAGGCCTCGATGGGCATCTACGTGTTTAACCGTAAAGTCCTGGTTGATTGCCTGAAGAACGACGAGGACGACTTCGGCAAGCACATTATCCCCGCCGCACTGCAAACGCACAAAGTGGTGTCTTACATTTTTCAAGGATACTGGGAGGATATCGGGACAATTCGCGCCTTTTTCGAAGCCAACCTTGCGCTAACCGATACGCTGCCTCCTTATAGCTTTTTCGATCGATTATCTCCCATTTACAGCCGGCCCCGGTTTCTCCCGGCGAGCAAAGTGAATGCTGCAACATTCCGACGGGCAGTCGTGGGAGACGGATGCATCATTTCAGACGCCCATATCGAACGGGCGGTCATCGGGATCCGGAGCATCATTGAGACGGGTGCGACTATCAGGAATTCGGTAATCATGGGGGCCGACTATTACGAAGACGAAATCAACGAAGCCATTCAGGGCACCGGCCCGCGTCCACCGATCGGGATAGGAAGAAACTCGGTCATTGATCGCGCCATAATCGACAAAAACGCCCGAATCGGGGAACGCGTCGTGATTACACCGGACGGCAAGGCCCCGAACGTCGATGGTCCTAATTATTATATCCGCGATGGAGTCGTTGTGATCCCGAAAAATGCGGTGATTCCCGACGGGACCTGGATATAGTGCGCGGGTATCCTGTTGCAGGCTGGAAACTCTTCTCTCTAATCGGTCGGCCATGATCATTGATCTGCAGTCGCAGCGAAAACTCCTGGCCGCGTCCGGGTACGCAGAGCTCTCGTTGTTCCAGGAGGCGGTTGAAGAGCTTGAGAAACTGCCTGAGCCTCTCAAGGCACAACCGGCGGTACTGACGGTTTGGCTGGAAGTCTACCAGCGATGGGAAAAGTGGTCAGAGGCCGAGTTCGTCGCGGCCCGGTTATTCGATCTGCAGCCTGATGAACCGAGTTGGGCGGTGGCGCTGGCCTATGCGACCCGGCGAACGCGCGGCCTGGCGCTGGCAAACGAGATTCTGCAGCAGGCCGGCGAAAAATTTCCCGACTGCGCGACGATCCTGTTCAACCTGGGCTGTTATGCAGCGCAACTCGGACGAACGGATGAAGCGCTCGGCTACGTGCGCCGCGCCATTGAGCTCGATGAAGACTTCGCATCGATTGCAAGTTCCGATTCTGATCTCGCGCCAATCCGAAGCCAAATCGAATAATTGCGCCGCCGCAGGCTAATCAGGCAAAAACCTGAGCTTGTATTCTTGCGGCGCAGGGCAAGATTCTGACTTCTGTTTTATGGAAATCGATTTTCAGGCTATTCAGACTGACAACTTGAAGTCTCGAGTCGGGGAACTGCGGAGGTATCTTTGACTACCCAAGGCTGCTAGCACGCCTCCAGGAACTCGAACGGCAGATGGCGGCGCCGGATTTTTGGAACAACAAAGATCGAGCTCAAACAACCATCGATGAGGCAACAGCGCTTCGCGCGAAGGTCCTCCCACTCGAGGCGCTCGTCCAAAAGACCGACGACCTTGAGGTGCTGAAATCGCTCGCAGAAGAAGAAACCGACGTTACCGCCCAGGAGACCGCGTTTCACGAGGTCGAAAAAGAATTTACCGCGGTTCAAATAGAGCTCGAGACCTTTGAGCTCCAGATGCTGCTCTCCGGTGAATTTGATAAGAACAATGCATTCGTTACGATCCACGCCGGCGCAGGTGGCACCGAATCGTGCGACTGGGCGGATATGCTATTCCGCATGTATCAGCGCTGGATTGAGCGGCACGGATTCAAGAGCCAGATTATCGACATCCAGGAGGGAGATGAAGCCGGGATCAAATCAGTCACGCTGCTCGTGAGCGGCGAATACGCATACGGTTACATCCAAACCGAACGAGGCGTCCATCGGCTCGTGAGAATCTCTCCCTTCGATGCGAATAAGCGCCGTCACACCTCCTTCGCCAGTGTCGACGCCGTGCCGGAGCTCAAAGAGAATGTGGCAATCGAGATCAACGAAAAGGATCTGGCGATCGACACCTTCCGAAGCGGGGGCAAAGGGGGCCAGAACGTCAACAAAGTTGAAACGGCCGTTCGCATCACTCACCTTCCGACCGGAATCGTGGTTGCCTGCCAGGCGGAGCGAAGCCAGGGGAGAAATCGCCAAATGGCTTTGAACATGCTCAAAGCCAAACTCTACCAGATCGAACAGGATCGAAAACGAGCCGAGCTTGATCGGCAATATGGCGAGAAAGGCGATATCGCCTGGGGAAACCAGATTCGGTCATACGTTTTCCAGCCCTACCAGATGGTGAAAGATCATCGCACCGGAGTTGAGACCAGCAATGTCCAAAGTGTCATGGACGGCGCCATCGATGAATTTATCGAAGGAAAACTCCGAGGATTGACGAACAAGAAAGCGACCAGCGGGGAAGAGGTATAGAAAAGGCAGAATTAGGAATTAGGAATTAGGAATTAGGAAGTAAGAAAGCTGCCGAGATTCCGGCCTTGTTACTTCTTAATTCTTAATTCCTAATTCTTACTTTTTCCTGAAATTGCCGCCACACCACAGCTGCGGTGACGAGTCCGACCACAGCTCCCACCACCACATCGGACAGATGATGAACATTGAGATAAATCCGGGACCATCCGATCCCTGCAGCCACCAGCAACAGCCACCAGGTTCGTCTGTCGGCAAATAGCGGGACAGCAAAAAATGCAAACGCCGTGCCTGTGTGTCCGGAGGGGAACGAGTGATACTTGCTTTTGAACAACAGGAACTCATTCCCGTTCCATAGCCCATTCCATTCTTTTACCGCTTCCGCGTTATTCGGCCGGGCACGCCCACTAAGGAGGCGAACCGAGCTTACCACCGCGCCCGAAATGGTTGCGGCGATCATCATGCACACGATCAGCTTGAACCATGGTCGGCTGCGCGCGATCCAACTGATACCGAGCCCGATGACACCGTAGAGCATCAATTCGGGCCAATCCCCCCACTTGCTGAGAAACCCGGCGAATTCTTTCAGCGGTTTGGAGTCGTGGTTCTTGACCCACTCGATCACCGGCAGGTCAAAAATAAAGCTGAGTCCGCAAATCAGAAGACACAAAATCACTAGAGCGGCAACCCGTGCGAACCAAAGTTTGCTTGATTTTCGCCCCTTTCGGTTACTCTGGTGGTTTCCCATGGCGGAGATTACCTACACGACACGAACCTTTTGTCGAATCGCTCCCGCAAATGGTTAAGCCGTTTTACCTGATTCTGTTCTTCCTCGCCGCGGTCGTGCTCTATTCCATTGGAAATGGGTCGCTGCCATTGATCGATCGCGACGAACCACGTTTTGCCGAGGCGTCCCGAGAGATGCGACAGAGTGGAGATTTTATCGTGCCGACGCTCAACGGCGAATACCGATTGGATAAACCGCCACTGATTTACTGGTGCCAGGTTCTCTCTTACGACCTGTTCGGCGAGGACGATTTCGCAGCCAGATTGCCCTCGGCAGTCTTCGCGGCGCTTACAACCGTAGTAATCCTGGTTTTTGCAACCCGGATCTACGGACATCGCATCGGTGCGTGGGCCGGAGTTGTGTTTGCGACCAGCCTGCAAGTATTCATTCACGCGCGAGCCGCCGTCGCGGACATGCCGCTGGTCTTCTTTTTCTTGATCGCCACCTGGGCGGACTGGGAACGGCTCAAGAACCCAAAATCGGCTGGGTGGTGGTGGACATTCTATGTCGCTCTCGGCCTCGGTTTTTTGGCAAAGGGGCCCGCCGCTTTACTCCCGGCGCTCTTTGGACCGGTGCAGCGTCTTCTCACTCGCGTCCCCAGAAAGGTCGATTTGCGTTCTTCTATTCAGGGTGCGCTCGTCGCACTGGCCGTAATCGGGCTTTGGGGCGTTCCGGCATTGATCGCGACACACGGCGAATATTTCCTGGTCGGCCTCGGTAAACATGTTGTCCAGCGTTCGCTCCATCCGATGGAAAGCCATGGACTTCCGGGCTTCGCGGGTTACCTGCTGTCGCTGCCGTTTTATCTCATTACTACCCTGTTCAGCTTTTTCCCGTGGAGCCTTTTTCTGCCGCTCAGCGTGAAGCGGTTGTGGTCCAGGAGAGAAGTCGCTGACAACTATCTTCTCGCACCGATTTTGATCGTTTTCTTCGTGTTCACGATCATTCAGACAAAGTTGCCTCACTACGTTCTGCCTGCGTACCCGATGCTCGCAATTCTTGTGGCAAGGCATGTTGCCGAAAGCAGATGGAGATACGGCGCTGCCACCGCGGCCTTGCTGTTCTACCTGGCAATTGGCTTTGTTGGCTTCCGATGGATCGAACCGGAATTTCTTTCGAAGCAAATCGCCAAAGAAGCACTCCCTCTCATCACGCCGGACACGCGAACCGCATCGCTTAACTACGACGAGCAAAGTCTGATCTGGTATTTACGTGGAAAAACGCGTCCATTTCATCGGCGTATCGATGCATCCGAATTTCTCGATTTCATGAGTCAGCCCGGACCGGCTCTTTGCGTTGTGAACAAAGAATCGATCTCTAAAGTTCATTTGGATCCTGTCTGGAAAACGTTCGATGTATCCGGGTACAATTTCGCCCGCTGGAAGTTGAACCGGGCGAGACTATTTGGTTCGCAGGCGACTCTTCCGGTTCCTCAAAAACTTGAACTCGTCACTGTGATCAAGCGCTAAATGCCCTCTTAATTTCTCGGATGCAAACCAAACAACCTCTGGTACACTGCCCCCCGAAATCATGAAAAAAGCCATCCTCGCCTTTCTAACGCTCGCCTGTGTCGGGCTGACCGCCAAGGCTGATTATGTTATCAAGGAAGAAATTGAACATTCAGGCAAGGTTCAACCTATCTCGATCAAGGTGAAAGGCACAAAAATCAGAGTCGATGTCGCTGACACGAACACCGTGATCACCGATTCGGCCACCGGCGATATGACGGTGCTCATGCATGCACAAAAGGTCTTAATGAAGATCGACGCAGAGATGGTCAAAGCGCAGATGAAAGCCCTGAAGGAATTGACAGGCCAAAAGTCTGCTGCTCCTGCAGACATCGAATTGAAGCCGACAGGGAATCACGAGCAAATCGACGGCTACGACACCGAGGAATATACGACCGACGTGGCCGGAGTGCCCACGAGCGTGTTCATTGCGAAGTCGTATCCTGACTATCAAAAGATTGTGGCGGCGATCTATCAGATCCAGAACAGCCCAGCGGTTGCGGAAGCCCAAGGATTGGTCATTCCGCCTGAAAAACTTCCTGGATTACCCCTGCGCACGATCCACACGATCAATGGGCAGAAACTCGTCGTGAACATCACTTCTACCCAGGAAACAGACCTGCCGGACACTGATTTTAACGTTCCTGCCGACTACAAATCGCTTTCGCTGCCGGGTGCCGAAAAAAAGGATGCCGGTCAATCGCAAAAGTAACCAGTCCCGGCCGGCTCACCCCCAGGGATTGCGCGGATACGTTGGCGGTCAGAATTCGAATGGCCGGCCGCTGGAACGGGGCTTCGCATGAACCGCTTGATTCTTGCGTCGAGTTCGCCTCGGCGGATCCACCTGCTGCGGGAGTCTGATTTCGACCCCGAAGTTGTCTCACCCGAAGTTGACGAACTCTCGTGCGACTTTCTCACTCCGCAGGAATTGGCATTGTTCAATGCCAACCGAAAGGCCGCCGCCGTCGCGACCCGGCATCCGGAGAAAGTCGTTCTGGCCGCCGATACGATCGTGGCACTTGGCAGGGAGGTGTTCGGGAAACCTCGCGACTTTGACGATGCACGTCGCATGCTTAAGATGCTGGTTGGCCGAACGCACGTCGTCATTACCGGTGTCGCCCTGATTCGACCGAAAATGTGGGGCGCTCTGCAGGTTGAACGGACCGCGGTCAAATTTCGCGCGCTTCCAGAAATCGAAATCGAGCGATATCTGGAAACCATCAGTCCGCTTGATAAAGCTGGGGCGTACGCGGCACAACATGCACCCGATACGATTATTGAGCGCGTAGCCGGTTCGTTCACGAATGTCATCGGGCTGCCGATGGAGATCGTTGTGCCGATGCTCGAGGCGGCAGGAATTCGCCCGAGGCGAGGTTAGTTTTGAGGAGTCTTCCGATTGACGGACGGTGAGCACTTGGTTTAATCGACTCTCATGTTCAAGTCTTTGGCGAAGCACAGTGATCTCGGACTACTGATCGGTCGTCTCGGTGTGGGAGCAATTTTTATCGTATTTGGCTGGAACATGCTCTCGGGCGGACAACCTGCCTGGACGCATTATGGACACGCAATGGCAACCTTGGGGATCGGCTTTATGCCGAATATCTGGGGGCTCGCTGCGGCGCTATCGGAGTTCGCCGGTGGAATCCTGTTAATCGTCGGATTTCTATTCAGACCGGCCGCCGCTTTTATCGCCTTTACGATGGTTATCGCGTTTGCCGCGACTTTTCGAGAGCACCCGCACAACTTCCCGCAATACTCGCGCCCGATTGAGATGTTTTGCGTGGCGATCGTTTTTCTATTTGTTGGCCCCGGGAAATACAGCGTCGAGGGCGCGTGACGCAGATTGAACTTGCCCGATTGAATCTTGTCAAACCCCGTAATCAGATCTTCTTTAATCCATGACACCCGAAGAAAAAAACCTCATTTCCAGTTTATTCGATCGGCTGAGCGAAGCGAGTAACCAAGCCAAAGATCTCGAAGCGGACCAGTTGATCCGGACCAAGGTCGCGGAAAATCCTTCCGCTCCCTACCTGCTGGCGCAGAGCATCCTCGTGATGCAGCAAGCAATTGCTAACGCGCAATCCCGGATTGCAGCATTGGAAAAACAGGTTGCTGAAAACGCGGCCGCCCAGCAGCCGCATCAGGGAGGCGGTAGCTTTCTCTCGGGAGTGGCCAGCCTTTTTGGAGGCGGACAATCACAGCGTGCAACACCGCCTCCACCTCCTGCGCCGCCCATTATTCCACTCCAGCAACAGGCCCCTCCCCAACCTCAAGCTTACGGATACCCTCCGCCGGTGCCTCAGCCGGCACCGAGCCGATTCGGCGGCGGTGGCGGTTTCCTCCAGGGCGCATTGACCACGGCGGCCGGAGTTGCCGGTGGGACTTTGCTGGTGCAGGGCATCGAGAATTTGATCGGGCATAATCCAGGTCCATTTTCCGGTGCGGTCACACCTTCAGGCGGGCTATTCGGCGGAGATCGACCAGCCGAGAACACGGAAGTAATTAATAACTATTACAACGAGAGCGACCCAAACCGAGACCAGCATGATCCGAACGCCGGAGCCCAGAATGTCTCGGACAACTACGCTCCCAATCTGGATCCGAATTCCGACCCTGGGCTCACGACCGCCGACTACACGCCGGATGATACCGACACAGATTTTGGAGGGGACCTTGGCGATGGCGGCGACGACAGCTCGTACGTTTAGCCCGTAGCCTGAATTAACGCAAAATCGGAAGCGCCTCGGCGAAGCAAACAGTACCTAAGAAACTTCGCTTTATCGTCGACCCTGGGTCACATCTCAGCGATCAACATTTGCTTGGACAAATGTTGATTGCTGAGATGTGACCCGAATGGCGCGAGAGTTTCTTGCGCTACAACGGCCCTACGCCAATTTCGCGCAGCTTATTCTGGATCGACTGTTTTTCCTTTGGGTCAGAGGCGAGCTCGAGCGCCTGTTGCAGTTGGGCTGCACCTGCTTTCCTGTCGCCCTTCTTGGCGATTGCTTCCCCTTTGCCCGCAAGAGCCGCCGCATTCTTCGGATCTGCGATCACAATTTTTTGATAATCCGCAAGCGCTTCGTCGTACTTATTGAGTCTCATGTAGAGGTCCGCACGGCGCAGAACCAGTGAATTGTCAGATGGCTTGAGTGTGATGAGATGGGA
Organism: uncultured Chthoniobacterales bacterium; assembly: GCA_964567505.1. Lineage (GTDB taxonomy): Bacteria > Verrucomicrobiota > Verrucomicrobiia > Chthoniobacterales > JAFAMB01 > JAFAMB01. The sequence goes on along the minus strand of CAZMNG010000032.1, from coordinate 2,020 downwards.
CACATCGCCAAGCGCTTTTTCCGCGTCCCCCTGCCCATCGTAAATGTAAGCTCGTGCCTCATAATAGGAACTTTCGTCCGGTTTCAATTCGATCGCTTTCGAGAAATCCTCTACGGCGCCGCTCTTGTCCCCGTTCTTCAACCTGGCGAACCCGCGTGCCGCGTAAAGCGACGGGTCATCCGGTTTCAATTCAATTACTTTGGTGTAATCTGAAATTGCCGGATCGAATTGATTCGTGTCGTAATTAGCCTGGGCCCGCAACCTGATCATTTCTGCATCGTCCGGCTTCGCATCGAGGATAATGTTGAGGTCCTGTAATGCCTTTTCTTTGTCACCGGCGTGAAGGTAAGCGATCGCACGAGCAGAGACCGCGTCGAGATCTTTGGGATTCAATTCCAAAGATTTGCTGTAATCCGACACGGCATCGGTCCATTTTCCCTGACTTGCGTATGCATCGGCCCGGGCCTTGTAGTTCTGCGGATCGTTCGGATTTTTTTCGATGAGCTGCGTTAAATCCGCAACGGCGTCGCCACTTTTCTTTAATGCCTCATTGACGTACGAAAGATATTTGAGCGCTCGTTCGTTGCCGGGCTCTTGCTTGAGCACTGTCTCGAAGTCAGACGCGGCTTCTTTCAACTTTCCAAGCTGCACATAGGCGAACCCGCGATTCAACGTGGCGACCAGATCATTGTTGTCCAGCTTCAGGACAACGTCGTAATCCGCGACCGCTTTGTCCCATTGCTTCGTCAAAGCGTAAAATGCCGCGCGATTCCGATAATGGATTGGTTGACCAGGCGCCAGTTCGACCGCTCGGGTGAAATCGGCGAGGGCTTCATCCTGCTTGCCGTCTTTCACGGATTGAATTGCACGGGCTGCATACTGATCTGCCGTCATATCCTCCGCGTGCAGAGTAAGAGGCGCGGCGTTCCATCCGAATGCAGCGAGAATTGCCAGACCAATGAACTTGTTCATACCCATTTGAAAGACTCGTTAAGATTTACCAATCAATCAAGGAATGATGATTGTCTGGCCCGGTTTCAATTCGTCCGGATTCGATAGCTGGTTCTGGTTCGCATCCAAGACATCCTTCCAGCGCGAAGGAGCCTGATAAAACTTCTTTGCGATGGAAACGAGCGTATCTCCGCTTTGAACGACGTAGGTCCGAACCTTGCCCTTGGCAGCTTTTTCGCCATCAAGCGCAGCCTCCTGCGCGGAATTCGGCTTCGGTGTGGCGGGAAGCCTCGAATGATTCGGGGTCACCGGCAAGCTGCCACTACTCCCTTCCATCCGACGCAGCGCCGCTCTTGCGGCATCCGCGCGCGCACCATTCGGATGGAGCGCCAAAATCCTCCGGTAATGATAAGCGGCACCGACAGGGTCATGGAGTTTGCCGGCAAAAATCTCCGCCATCTTCCAGTGAACTGCCTCCCGATCGTCTGTTCCCAACGCGGCTTCGTACCAGTAGATCGCAGACTCGAACCTCCCCGCTTTCGCTTCGGCATCCCCCTTTTTTTCGGGGCGATCGAGCCCGCAACCGGGCAACAGCAGTAACAAAGAAAAAATAATCGTAATGAAAAATATCCTGCTTACGTCCAAAGGTTTGGCTCCTGATGTGATATTTGAAACCTGACCATGTCTATTTCGGATGTATTCCATTTCGTTACGCGGGCGTCAGCCATGTTTTTGTCGATCGGCTGCGTGCTCAACGGACAAAACATTAGATACTCGATGACGCAGACCACAGTGCAACAGCCTTATGCCATATCGGGTTTGAAGCAGCTGTCAGACTCACACATCGGCCCGCAAGGTCGAGCCGATTACGCCCCGGCCGTGAGAGGAACAAGCTCCGAGAGCTCGGACGCGGATACCAACGCGCGAGCTGACTTTTCGAAACGCATCCAGGGCGGGACCGTGGTCGGTTTCGATGTTGGTTTGATCATCGTCCAGGCAACGGAACAACCAGAGTCATTGCGGCCTACCGCTCTGACAACGGATGCCATCATCACGTCCGCTGTCAGAT
>CAZMNG010000031.1:7783-13510 GCA_964567505.1 uncultured Chthoniobacterales bacterium | reverse complement strand
CGCTGGGTGGATTGGCAGCCGGATAAACAAAAAGCGCAAAATCCTCCGCCAGCAACGAGGCGAGATCCAAACCGATCAAGAGCTTGACGATCGCGCCAGTGCTCAGTTGATCACTCGGATCAATCCCGCCGAGCAAAGCCAGGCGGATCGGGATCCGGCCGGCTCTCGGTCCGATAAAGACGTAGCTCCGCACAAATCGGCCATTCACGGTGATGGAACGCCATTTTTTGAGCCCGTACGATTCCTCGGTGAGAAGATCGAGTGCGCCCCAAGGGATTTCCGGGGCATTGGAGCCGGCTGAAATTAATCGAGCCCCCGGTGCATTTGATGCCGACGACGAACTGTTCATGGGCTGTCTCCTGTTCTGGAGTCGCACATGTGCGACAAAACGAAGAATATCAGAGAAAAACTGAATATCTACTTAAGCACTAGGGATTGTTTGGACGATCTCTTTTGCGACCGGTCTCCCTGTGGCGCGATGAAAAAATGCGTTTCAAGCCTTGCGCAAACTCTAAAGACGTATTAACCGAGTGGATCGTTACAGGAGCTGCTGTGATGGCAGGTGTTTGATGAATTAGGAGCCTTAACCAGGTTGCCGCTATCCCACGGCAGCCAATTTACCGAAAGAAATATGTCCAGGGAGAATAGCAACGCCAAAGGTGTGTCTGCACACCGCCGAGGCGAGCGAGCGAAATTAAATTTTTCGTCCGATCAGGACGTCTGTCTAATGGCGTTAACATTTAACGTTGTTCTTGCAACCTATTGCGCCGGAGATAGCTTGCGTCGCCGGTTCGAATTTTAAGATATGCGATTTCCATTGGCGCTAACGATGAAAATAGCTGGGCACCTCGTGCAGCAGAAGCTGCGAGGTGCAAAGCGATTTGCAACCGTGCTCCAGCTTGAGCCGTTGCACACTTGCAATCTGACCTGCACGGGTTGTGGCAGAATTCGGGAATACTCCACTTCGCTAAAGGATGTCATGCCACTGGAGGATTGTCTCCAGGCGGCGATCGAATGCGATGCACCGATGGTGTCGATTTGCGGAGGGGAACCTTTGATCTACCCGCAGATTGAAGCACTCGTAAACGGGTTGCTGGGCCAGCACCGGATCGTGTACGTCTGCACCAACGCAATGTGGATGCGTAAGAAGATGCGCGATTACCTTGCAGTCTGTTACGCAACGCGTCCGGAGGAAATTCAACCGAAACTGGATCAGCTCGCGGTGCAAAAGCTACTGACACCGAACGATATAGAGCAGATCAAGAAGGGACCGAAAGATCCCTCCAAACCGGTAATTGCTCCGAGCAAGTGGATGTACTGGAACGTGCACCTCGATGGTCTCGAGAAGACTCACGACATCATCGTGGAACGAGAAGGCGTCTTCCAGGAGTGCGTGCTTGCAATGCGGATGGCAAAGATCCTTGGGTTCCAGGTTGCCACCAACACAACGGTTTACCGCGAAACCGATGTCAACGAGATCGAGCACCTTTTCGATTTTTTGGCTACTCTGGGCGTGGACGGTCACACCATCTCACCCGGATACGACTACGATGCTGCCAAGAAAGATATGGTGAAGCGCCTGGGACTGGATCCGGCAAAGTTCTTCCTGACCCGTCGAGCGACGATCGAGAAATTCTCCCGAGCGGTCACCTGGGGCAGGAAATACCCGCTTTTCGGAACCCCGGTCTATCTGGAATTCGTCGCCGGTTTTCGAGACTTGACTTGCTCCGCCTGGGCGATTCCGACTCGCAACATCCAGGGCTGGAAAGCGCCTTGCTATTTCATGACCGACGGTCACTTCCGAACGTTTAAGGAACTCCAGGACAAGGTCGATTGGAGCAAGTACGGTGTCGTGGACGGCGTCGCGAAAGATCCGCGATGCGAGAACTGCATGGTCCAATGCGGTTATGAGCCCTCTGCGACGATCGGACTCCAAGGACGACCTGGCGACACTCTGAAAAACATTTGGTTCAACTTTGGCCCACGCCCCAGGCCGAAGACCCAACCTGATCCCGCGATCGTGTTCAATGGGATCTCGGCAGCCGCGACCAAGTCGAAGCAGGAGGCGGTGGTGGTTGCGCGTTGTTAAACTGAACTGTTCAACGGGAGAGCATGGTGAATGACCAGCAAGGAGCTCAGGCGCTCCTAAAACAGGCGATTTCGAGGGCACAACAGCATTTAATCAATCTTCAGCACCCACAGGGGTATTGGATCGGCGAGCTTGTGGTCGATTCGACGCTTTGTTCTGATTACGTCACCTTCATGCATTGGTCCGGGGAGGTCGACCCGGATCTCCAGCAGAAGTGTGTTGATCATATTCTATCTCGGCAGTTGCCCGACGGCGGCTGGAACATCTATCACGGAGGCCCCTCTGAAGTGAACGCTTCGGTTAAAGCCTACCTCGCGCTGACTCTCGCCGGGTTTTCCAAAGACGACCCGACTCTGATTCAAGCTCGGGCGACGATCCGCGAGTTGGGCGGGATCGAGAAGACCAATACCTACGCCAGGCTCTACCTCGCGTTGCTCGGTCAAATCCCCTGGGATGCCGTTCCCACGATCCCGGTTGAATTTCTTTTGCTGCCCCGGTGGTTGCCGGTCAATCTCTACGCGGTCTCCTCCTGGACGCGCGCGATGGTTGTGCCACTCGCGATCATCAACCATTACAAGCCAACTCGTGCGCTTGCTGCGGATCGCGGAATCTCGGAGCTTTATCTGGATCCGAGCAGGGTCCCCCACCCGAAAACGACTGGACTGAAACAGTTTTTCATCCTGATCGACCGATGCTTGAAACTGGTGGAGACGAACGGAATCCTGCCGCTACGCAAAGCGGCCTTAGAGGTCGCCGAGCAATGGATGCTTGAGCGTATAGGGGACGGATGCAGCGGTCTGGCAGCGATTTTCCCGGCAATGTTAAACTCGATGATCGCGTTGCGATGCATTGGATACCCGGGCAACCACTCGATTTACCAGAAGGCAGAAGCCGATTTCCGCGAACTGTTCGTCGACGACGAACAGGGTTTTAGAATTCAGCCTTGCTTTTCTCCGGTCTGGGATACGGCGATCACCCTGACAACTCTTTGCCGGTCTGGGATCAGATCCAGCCATCCCGCTACCCGCAATGCGGTGGATTGGCTGCTGGCGCAGGAAGTTCGAATCGCCGGCGACTGGGTGGTGAACAACCCGGAACCGGAACCGACGGGCTGGTGTTTTGAATTTAACAATCCGTTCAGCCCTGATGTCGACGATACCGCGATGGTGCTGCTGGCATTGCACACTGCGCAATACAAAGATGATCCCGCCCTGTATGACCGGGTCGTACGCTGGCTGATCAGCTTCCAGAATCGCGATGGCGGCTGGGCCGCATTCGACAAGGACGTTCAGAATCCGCTGCTCGAGAATGTACCATTTGCGGACCATAACGCGATCCTGGACCCGAGCTGCTGCGACGTCACGGCGCGCGTGCTTGAAATTCTCGGGTATCTCGGATTCCGTCCGACGCACCTGGCGATAAAGCGTGCGATCAAATTTTTGAAAGAACAACAGGAGCACGACGGGGCCTGGTATGGCCGCTGGGGCGTGAATTACATTTACGGTACTTCCCAGGTATTGAGAGGACTGCGCGCGATCGACCTGGATATGAACGAACCCTGGATCCGGCGCGGACGCGACTGGCTCGAGGCGTGCCAGAACGAAGATGGCGGTTGGGGCGAATCAGTGGCCTCGTACGACGACCCGAGTCTGCGTGGTAAAGGAGCTAGCACGCCGTCGCAGAGTGCGTGGGCGGTTCTTGGCCTCTGCGCTTTTGAGTCTCTGAAACGTTCAAGCGTCGAGCGAGGTGTCCACTATCTGACTTCAACGCAAAACCCGGATGGTTCCTGGAGCGAAACCCTGATCACCGGGACTGGGTTCCCGCGGGTATTTTACCTCAAATATGATATGTACCGAAACAATTGGCCACTCATGGCACTTGCTCGGTATGCAGCGGGGATTGCTACAGATCGACCAGAGACCGATCTCGAGCCCGTCGAGGGCGCGAATCGGAGTTCTTACATGCAACGAGCGCAGGAGACAGCCTTCCCTTCGTTGATTTCGAGCTTCGCTTCGCTGCCGCTCTTTGTATTGGTAAAAGATATTTTGACGAAGCTGAATCATGGATAAGCCCAGAGTCCTGGTGGCAGACGCGATCTCGCCCAAGGGAGTCGAATTGTTAGAGGAGGGCGGGCAGTTGCTCGTCGACGTCAAGACGGGTCTCAAAGAAAAGGAACTCGTCGCAATTGCAGCCGATTACAGCGCACTGGTTGTGCGGTCCCAGACGAAGATCACGGCAAACGTAATCGACGCTGCGAAACGACTCAAGGCCATTGGACGTGCAGGGGTTGGCGTTGACAATGTGGACGTGGATGCCGCAACGCGCCGAGGCGTCATTGTCATGAACACGCCGGGCGGGAACACGGTCTCCACAGCTGAGCACGCATTTTCACTGCTGGTATCGATCGCCCGGAGCATCCCGCAGGCCCACGCCAGCGTGAAGGATGGCAAATGGGATCGGAAGAGTTTCGAAGGTGTCGAACTCCAGGGAAAAACCATTGGCATCATCGGAATGGGACGCATCGGGACGGAAATTGCCCGGCGCGCAATCGCATTCGGAATGAGGCCGGTTGCCTACGACCCATACCTCTCTCCCAGCCGTGCCCGGTCGCTTCAGGTCGAGCTTTTTGAAGAGCTCGACGAAGTCCTGGCTCAGGCCGACTTCCTGACGATGCATATGCCGCTGACTGCAGAAACCAAGCACCTGATCAACGCAGAGCGCATCGCTAAAATGAAGCGCACTGTCAGGATCGTGAATTGTGCTCGAGGGGGGCTGATTGATGAACAGGCGCTTTATGAGGCGCTGAAATCCGGTCAAGTGGCAGCCGCCGCATTGGATGTCTACGAAACGGAACCGCCGCCGGCAGATTATCCGCTGCGAAGTCTCCCGAATATCGTGTTCACGCCGCACCTTGGCGCATCGACCGCCGAAGCCCAGGAAAGTGTCGGGATTGAAATTGCCGAAGCGATCCGGTCTGTCCTGCTCGAAGGAGTGATCCGAAATGCTGTCAATGTTCCGAATATTGACGCCAAGACCCTTGCGGTCATCGCGCCCTACCTTGCCTTTGGCGAAACGCTCGGACGCTTTTTGCGCCAGATCGCGCCAAAGCGCACCGAAACCCTTTCCATCAATTACAGCGGAAAGGTCAACGAATTCGAAACCAGTCCGATTTCCCGTTCGATCCTGAAGGGATTCCTGGAAGAAGCCGGTGGAGGCGATGTGAATCCGGTGAACGTCGCATCCTTCGCGAAAACACTCGGACTAAAAACCATCGAAACAAAGGATTCCGCTGCCGGTGAGTTCACCGATCTTCTCGACCTTGAGGCGACGGGCCAAGGAGAAACCGTTTCCGTTGCAGGTACTTTTATCGGGGCATCCCCCCGAATCGTCCGGGTCAATGGTCGCCATGTCGAGGCGCGATCAGTCGGCGTTTTGCTGCTGTTGGAAAATAACGACGTCCCGGGCATCGTCGGGCAGATCGGAACAGTTCTGGGAGCTCACTCAGTCAACATTGCGAATATGTCGCTCAGCAGAGATCATCGCGGCGGCGAAGTGCTGACGGTTTTGAATCTTGATTCTGTCCCCGACGAATCGATCCTCGAAGCGATCCTGGTGAATCCAAATATTAAGAGCGCAAA
>CAZMNG010000031.1:0-7683 GCA_964567505.1 uncultured Chthoniobacterales bacterium | reverse complement strand
CTAGATCGCTTTGAAAGGCAGCTGGTGTGCTTCGGCGACGGCTTTGTTCCGGATAAAGCCGTCCATCACGTTGATGCCGGTTGCAAGCCGCGGCTCTTTCTGGATCGCCCCAGCGACTCCTCCTTCCGCCAGGTACTCAACGAAACGCGCCGTGACATTGGTCAACGCCTGAGTAGCGGTCCGGGCATAGGCCCCAGGCATGTTCGCAACGCAATAGTGTGTGATCCCCTCCTCCACATACACTGGATCCTGGTGCGTGGTAGGACGTGAGGTATCGCAGCAGCCACCCTGATCGATCGCAATATCGACCAGCACGCTGCCGGGCTTCAACAAACTCAGCATCGATCGGGTAATCAGCCTCGGCGCTCTGGCCCCGGGCAACAAGACTGCGCCGATCAAAAGATCCGTCCTTGGCAACATTTCGAGCAAATGCGCTTCGCTCGAATAAAGGGTGTGCGCCGCGTGCATCGTGATATCGAGAAACCGCATCCGTTCGAAATCGACTTCCAGAATCGTGACGTCTGCTCCCAGACCAGCCGCCGTGCGTGCCGCGTTGACTCCCGAGGTCCCTCCTCCGATGACAACGACGTTGCCGGGGAGAACGCCGGGGACTCCCCCCAGCAGCACTCCCTTTCCGCCGCTATGCTTGGCCAGAAAATAGCCGCCAACGATGATCGACATGCGTCCGGCGATTTCGCTCATTGGCTCCAACAAAGGAAGACGGCGATTGATTTCCACCGTCTCGTAGGCGATCGCCGTCACGCCGGATTTCATCAGCGCTTCGGTCAGCGATTTGCTGGCTGCCAGGTGCAAATAGGTAAATAAGATCTGGCCCGCTCTCAAAAGTTCGTACTCGCTCGGCGAGGGCTCCTTGACCTTGACGATTAGCTGGCCGTGATAAAAGATTTCGGCGTGGCTGGTCGACATGATCGCGCCGGCCTGCTCGTAGTCCCGGTCTGGGTACCCGGCGCCTGCCCCAGCATCTCGCTCAACGAAAACTTGATGCCCTAGTTTGGTGAGCTGGTAAACGCCCGACGGCAACAGCGCGACTCTGTTCTCCTGCTCTTTGGTCTCTTTCGGAACCCCGACTCGCATAAATTCCTAGGTGTCAGTTGGGAGATAGAAAAAGTTGTTACCGATGTTCGATGTGCAAGACTGACTACTGGCAACTGTCCGCTGATTAATTCAGCGTTGGATCATCCGGAGCGATCGCAAGCAAGTGATACGCAGGCCCCAGTGCCTTCATGAGACCGAACCAGGTCTCTTCGTTCGAGGTCCCGTCGATGATCGACTCCGTCGCCGGATGGACGATCCAAGCGCTCTGCTGCAGTTCGGATTCAAGTTGACCTCCCACCCAGCCGGCATACCCAACGAACGCGCGGATGCGCTTCCAGCTATCACCGGCTTCGGACTTAACTTGATCCAGCGACAATTGCGAGTGAAATGTGACCTTGGCTTCGCCGGATGCCCAACCGAATGAGACCAGTGTCAGCTCTTCCGGGCCGACCGGTCCGCCCAGATAAACAGGAATCTCACCAAGTCCTGCAAGATCTCGATCCGGGAGGAAATCGACCAGGCATTTATTCGTAGGACGATTCAAAACCAAGCCATGCGCGCCTTGCTGCGTATCGTGCGCGGAAAGAAACAAGACTGTCTTGCGGAAATTCGAGTCGCGTAGACTCGGATGCGCAACCAGGAGCTGCCCGCTCAGGTTTGGAGTTTCACTGCCGGATCGGCCCATCCTGGAATCTAGGAAGCGATTACTTGCTGTTCAAGGACGGAGTCATTAATTGTCCTAAGGAGTTACCGGTATGTATAGCCAAGCGCCTAAATTGGAAATTGCGGATCGCACATTCGACTCTCGACTTCTACTCGGCACAGGAAAGTTCGCAAGCAATCCGGTGATGAAACGGGCTCTGGAGGCGAGTGGCACACAGATTGTAACCGTCGCGCTGCGGCGCGCGGATCTGTCCGGGAAACACGATCCATTTGCAGACATCCTGGATTACATCGATGCGAATCGATATCTCCTGCTTCCAAATACCAGCGGTGCCATGACCGCGGCGGAGGCGGTCCGGATGGCGCACCTTGCGGCTTCGGCCGGTTTGCCAAAATGGGTGAAACTCGAGATCCATCCTGATCCGCACTACCTGTTGCCCGATCCGATCGAGACTCTAAAGGCCGCTGAGCAACTGGTTCGCGAAGGATTCGTCGTGCTGCCGTATATTAACGCCGACCCGGTGCTGGCGAAGCGATTGCAGGAAGTTGGGACCGCCACAGTCATGCCGCTCGGCTCGCCCATTGGAAGCAATCGCGGGATTCAGACCCGCGACCAGATCCGGATCATCATCGATCAGGCGACAGTCCCGGTGGTTGTGGATGCCGGGATCGGAGCGCCGAGCCACGCGGCGGAAGCGATGGAGCTCGGGGCGGATGCGGTCCTGGTGAACACGGCGATCGCGATCGCAAAGGATCCGGAACGAATGGCGATGGCATTTCGGCAAGCGGTGCAAGCGGGGCGGACGGCGTTCGAGGTTGGCGTACACGAGCCATCAGCGCAAGCTATTCCCACGAGTCCGCTTACCGCATATTTTACGCATTAACATGAATATTCTCGAAGTGCGTGATTTGACCGTCTGGTTTGCCAGACGCTCCATTCTGCTTCGTCGAACGACAGGCACGGTTCGAGCCGTGACAAACGTGTCATTCGCAATCCCGCCCGGAAAGACGGTTGGCCTGGTCGGCGAAAGCGGGAGCGGCAAATCAACGATTGGAATGGCAATTTTGAAGCTCGTTCCAGTCACCCGTGGCACGATCCATTTTCGCGGAACTGACGTCACGAGCTTGCCGGAAAAAACGTTCAGACCGTTTCGCCGCCAGATGCAGATGATATTTCAGGATCCGTTCGGGTCGCTGAACCCGCGGTGGACCATTCTGGAATGTCTTTCAGAGCCGTTTCGCGTCCATTTCCCCTCGCTCAATGCGTCAGATAGACAAGCGAAGGCGGCTGTGCTTCTTCAGAAGGTCGGTTTGAATCCCGATCATCTGCAAAGGTATCCCCACGAGTTTAGCGGCGGACAGCGGCAACGCATCGGCATTGCGCGCGCGCTCGCTGTCGAACCGGCCCTGATCGTTTGCGACGAACCGGTCAGCGCCCTGGACGTCAGCGTACAGGCCCAGATCGTAAACCTGCTCTCAGACCTGCAGGAAGAATTGGGCATTGCTTACCTTTTCATTGGTCATGACCTGGCTGTGGTCGAGCACCTCAGCGACGAGATCGTCGTTCTCAGCCGCGGGGAGGTGGTCGAAGCCGGTTCGGCTGAAATCGTCTGCCGCGAACCGCGACACGAATACACGCGAAACTTGCTCGCAAGCGTGCCGATTCTCGATTAGTAAGTCGCGAAGGTTGTGAATCTGCTTCTTAGAAAGTTACTGGGCATGAACTGGCTGCTGATCATTCTGGCAGTCTGTCTGGCGATCTTTGGTGTCATGGCGATCTATAGTGCCACCTACATGCGTGAAGAAGTCTATCTTACCGAGATGTGGCGCCGCCAGGTCGTCTGGCTCGCAATCGGTATCACGGTATTTTTCGTCGCGGCGTTAATCGACTACCGGGCATGGCTGAATCACGTCTCCTTTCCGCTCATCATGTATCTCGGCGGGCTCGGGTTCCTGGGGCTTACGCATTTTATTGGACGCACCACGTTTGGGGCAAAAAGCTGGCTGGATATCGGGCCGATCAGTTTTCAACCGGCGCAACTGGCTGTTATTTCCACGTTACTTCTCATTGCCTGGTTACTTGCCAACACTGAAAACTGGGTCGGCTTCTGGCCGACGGTCGGACGGATCTTCAGTTGCGCGGCCGTTATCGCCCCGCCCTGGATCCTGATTCTGATTCAGCCCGATCTTGGGGAGTGCCTGGTCTGGATTCCCGCTGTCCTCGCTCTGCTCTATGTCGGCCGGGTCCCGAAACGGTATCTTCTCGTCTTGATCATCATCGGTATCGCTGTCGTTCCGGTCGTGGCCAATTTCGGACTCAAACCGTATCAGCGCGAACGTTTGACCACCTTTCTGAATCCGGACTACGACCCGCAAGGAGCTGGCTGGACGATCAATCAATCGCTGATCGCAATCGGATCAGGCGGTTTTTACGGAAAGGGTTTCACGGCACCCAACACACAGGTACAGCTTGGATTCCTTCCGTCCACGATTGTGCACACCGACTTTATCTTTGCAGCGATTGGCGAGCAGCTCGGATTTGTTGGGACCATCACGCTGGTTGCTGCGTTCGCAGTTCTGCTATTGGTGGGTCTGTTGATAGCAGCCTCCGCAACGGATGACCTGGGCCGACTTGTGGCGGTCGGATTTATCACCCTGATATTCACTCATATCTATATGAACATAGGGATGACGATATCGATTACACCGATCACCGGCGTACCGCTGCCGCTGATCAGCTACGGCGGATCGTTCCTCGTACTCATTCTGTTCGCGCTCGGCGTCCTCGAAAGCATCTGGATCCATCGCACAATCCACCCCAATTCACGCTCTGCCCGGCTCGGCTCGGGTTAGGGTGGAAAGCCAGGATTGGATAGTGCGATCCTGATCAAGCGATCGTGCCAAACCCTCCTTAACTAAGACCGATTAATTTTTCACGCAAAACCGAAAGGATGGCCAGCAGCGTCTTCATACCAAGGGAGCGTAATTAGAGTTGCCGGTCACAAAGGCTCGCTGCTTATGGATCACCCATGCGGTATACCTCGACCAGTCGCAATAAAGTGAGCCCTGATGACGGGTGGAGATAATGAGCTGGTAGGCTTCAGTGCCAAGAACCACTTCTCTTCAAGACCGAGTTCATCCTCCAGTACCTCTCAGAGCCGGAATTGCGCAGCCAGAAAATCTCGCGCTCCGCGTGAATGCAGCCCCAATCGACCCTGGAGCGTGGCATAAAAGTCAGCGATAAAAGAAAACCCCTCGCAAGATCGGGACATGGGACACAAATCACCAACGATTAATTCTCTTCCCATGCTGATGACTGCCGCCAATCTAGTTTGCGGCTTTGCGTCAGTATTGTGCCTGGTGAGCGCTAGTCCTTTGGATAGCAGCGTTCCGGAGAAGGTCTTTTTTGGTTGGGCCATTGCTTTTCTCATAGTTGCAGCTGTCTTCGATTTTCTCGATGGCAAACTCGCTCGGTTTTGCGGTCAGGAGAGCAACTTCGGGCGCGAGCTTGATTCGCTCGCAGACCTGGTTTCCTTCGGGCTTGCGCCGGCACTACTCGGCTATCGCGTTTTGTTACAGGATTTTCTGGTTGTCGGCCCGGCCCTGTGTGCAGCTTACTTTGTTTCCTCCGCGTTACGACTTGCGCGCTTCAACAGTATGGACGGCGCGATCGCGAAACCTAAGAAAAATACTTCTTACGGATTACCCGTTCCGTTTGCCGCCGGTCTCATCACTACTTTCACCTGGTTCACGTTGTCACTCACCGCAGATGGCCGAGCGGCGAGTTGGAAGTGGCTGCTCGTGCCGGTGATGGTGTTTGTCTCGCTAATGATGCTCAGCCGCTTCACCTATCCAAGCAGCGCGCGACTTCGCAACTGGGCATTTCTTGCGATTGTTCTTCTGATTGCCGGTTGGAACAACCAGTGGCTGGCGCCGCTGATGATTTTTGTCGCCGGTCTAGTGTACGCTGCCATTAGTCCGTTCCTATCGTTCAAACCGCGGGACGCGGTCCCTGAGGAGAAGGAACTCTATTAGTGGCCCGCAACATGCCTTGCCGGTCTTTCTAAGTGCAAGCTCAGTGTAAAGGTTGGTGAGCGCGTGAAAGCCGGACAAAGGGCGGTGGCGAAGCTCGCCTCGAACCGCAAGGGGCATACGAAAATGGTATTCAAATGACCGGACTTCACTGACATCCATTCACCCCGAACGGATAAGTTGGCAGCCAAATCCGCCTTGAAGAACCTTTTTTGTGCAGATCATCCCACGGAATGGCGGCTCCTTTTACCCACCACGCCGCCAATTTCACCAAATTCCTTTCCATAAGATATCGCCGCAATATTTGCTCCAGGGCCTGGGCGTCCAGCAAATCTTCCAGTGCAGCCGAGGTCGAAGTTGCAACTCCCCTAAACAAGGTTCCAGACCCCGTTGCAAGATCCGAGAACTCTTTATCGGAGGAGAGGTTCAACGCACGTGACAGTTCATCTCGACCATTCACGATCGCCGCCCAGCGATAGGGCATTGCCTCGCGCCCGACCTGCAAGGTGTATGCAAGATCTCCTAGCCGCACCCGTTCGCAGCTTTCCACCCACAAGCGCAACTGTCGGACGGCTGCTTTCAGTCGTTCCTCGGTCTTTGCCGAAAGAAGAATGAGCTGCTCTTCTCCGGAGGAAGCATCGAAGGTATCGGAATTGTCGTCCGCACCGTACTCCTCGACAACGGCGCCCGCATAAAAGCCTCCGTAACCCAAGGAATTTACCATTGCGCGGCGTGGAAACTCTTGCTCGATGCCATTAAGGAGCAGGCGAGGACGGTGCCAATCTCGCGCTTCCTGTTGCAAATAGAATGGGGAATTTTCCAATCCTAAATCGGGACTCACGGGATTCGCCCTGATCTGCGGTGCCAACTGCTTACGCTGCAATTGCAGTATTACTTTAACGAGTTTCGACACGCCCGATGCCGCGACCGCGTGCCCGATATTTGAGGTTACCGAACCAAGAGCGCAGAATTGCTGATTTTCGGTGAATTCTCGAAAGGCCTTGCACATCGCGGATAATTCCAAGGCATCGCCTATGGGAAGTCCAGGAGCCGCGCTTTCGACGTAACTAATAGTACGAGCATCCACTCCCGACTTAATAATATTTTCTTTGATCGTATGGGCAATCGCATCAGGGTTAGGCGTGCTCGATCGGCCGACAGTATCTGTGTAACTCGAGTTATCGACGTAACTTGAGATGGTGGATTTAACAATAGCCAGGACATTATCGTTATCCCTGATGGCCTTAGACAAAGGCTTGAGCAACACAGCACCAGCGCCATCGGCGGGCAGTATGCCATCTCTGCCTTCTGCAAAGCTTCGGCTGCCTATGTGACTGCCTGTCATATTGAGTCGACAAGTGCGCCGGTACATTGCCGCGCTTAGCAAAGAAACACCCCCCGCAACCGCTGCCTCACATTCTTCATGCGCAAGACTGACACACGCCATGTGAATAGCCGTCATCGACGATGCACTGTGAGCATCGATAGCAATGCTCGGCCCAATGAACCCAAAGAACCGGGAAACCGTGCTTGATAAAGCGGCACTAGTCTCGGGTATTTCGTAACGGTTTTGTGCCTCAGAATTCTGATCCAATGAAAGGCCCGCTCCCAAATATACCCCGACGCGGGAGTGACAGATTTGATTCAAGGTAGCGCGCGTATAGCCTGCAGATTCCAGAGTATTCCAGACCGTCTCTAGAAATAGTTGCTGCGCCCTCTCCAGGGGAGCGGTGCCTGACCCGGTAGAAGTAAAGAAATCGTGATCCGAAGGATCTGTTCCTCGAATGAATCCGCCCCACTTACAGTAACTCAGTCCTTCGTCAATGGCAGTCTTCCTGTCTTCGGTGTAAAAACCGTACAGCGACCAACGTTCCGCTGGAATTTCTTCAATACAGTCGCGTCCCTCGATTAAGTTCTCCCAGAATGTGTCTA
>CAZMNG010000030.1:0-13706 GCA_964567505.1 uncultured Chthoniobacterales bacterium | reverse complement strand
AGACACCCATTGCCAAGCCAATCGTGGAGCCCAACAGAAGTCCAGCGATAATCCATTCGTAACTGACGATTTCTTTTTGTAACAGTGTGCCAACAACAGCAGCGGCCATCCCGAATTCGGCAAGATGCATACCGCGTCGAGCCGTTTCCGGATTGCTCATCCCGCGCAATCCGAGCACAAAAAGAATCGACGCGAGCAAATAGCTGAACTCAACGAAATACGTTTTCACCCGGGCTTACACTTTGTTCTTTTTTGTCGTTGGCGTTGTTTTGCGCTTGAACATTTTGAGCATTCGATCGGTGATCACGAATCCGCCCACCACGTTGGTCGTCGAACAGACGACAGCAACAAAACCAAGAATTGCACTGACTGTCGTCTGATGCGCACCGGCCGTCACAAGGGAGCCGACGAGTGAGATGCCGGAAATAGCATTTGTCGCGGACATCAGTGGGGTATGCAGAAGTGGTGGCACCCTGGAGATGACCTGGTAGCCTAAAAAGGCGGCCAGGATGAAGACGTAAATTGTCGCAATTAAAGTCTCAGATGTCATATCGCGTACGCGGCTTGAATCAGTGCGTTACAGATCTGGCCTGCGTGCGTAATCACACAGCCCTTCAAAAGCTCATTCGTCAGATCCAGGCGGAACCGTGTCGTCGCCTTATCCCAGAAGTGCTCGACGAATGCGGACAGATTATTCGAGTACATCTCGCTGGCATTTGTGGCGACGCGACCTGCCAGGTTCGCGAGCCCGATGATCTGAACGCCGTTGACTTCAACTTCCGCGTCGAACTTTGAGCATTCGACGTTGCCGCCGGATTCAATTGCGATATCGACGATCATGCTGCCCGGTCTCATTAATTTCACCATCTCGGTAGTGACGATGATAGGCGCTTTCTTCCCAAAGACCTGAGCGGCGGTGATCACCACATCTGCCTGGGCAACATGTTGTGCCATGACTTCTCGCTGTTTTTCGAGCTGTTCGGCCGTCAGCGCCTTTGCATATCCGCCTGCCGCTTCCCCGGTCTCTCCAAGATCGGCTTTTACGAACTTGGCGCCGAGCGATTTGACCTGCTCCTCTACAACCGGTCTGGTATCAAATGCCTCCACCGCAGCACCGAGCCGGCGTGCCGTTGCGATTGCCTGAAGCCCGGCAACTCCAACCCCAATCACGAATACGCGAAGCGGTTTCAGCGTTCCCGCCGGCGTAATCAGCATTGGAAATATTCGGCTCGAGCGTGTTGCGGCAATGATGACCGCGACGTAACCGGCCAGGTTCGCTTGGGAACTTAGGGCGTCCATCTTCTGTGCAAGGGTTGTTCGAGGAATCATTTCCATGCTGACCGCCGACACCTCCGCTGCAGCCAGTCGATGGACCAATTCCCGCTCGTTGAATGGGTCCAGAAAACTTGCGTGGATACACCCGCTCTTCATTAGCGTGATTTCTTCGGAAGGCGGCTTGCGGAGCCGCAATACGACATCGGCTCCAGTCAGGGACTGGACTCGATCCGAACTCAATTTCGCTCCCGCAGCCTCATACTCCGAGTCGGTCCAGTTGAGCGACGCCCCGAGTCCTCGTTCCACTTCAATCTCGGCTCCGAGCTTTGCTAGTTTTGCTGCTCCACTTGGCAACAGCGGAACACGCGTTTCGGTTGGATAGAGTTCTTTTGGGACAAATATTCGCATAACGCTAAGCCTGCATCGCTCACGAATCTCTCGCAATTTGTGAGCGCTGCAGGCTCGGCGGCAAAATTCTCCAGGCTTCGCCAAAAAATCCTGCCGCTTCTTGCCAGAGAACAGGTTCAAACAATTTGTTTCAATTCATTTATTTTAAATTACCCGGTTTGATCGCAAGCACGGGGCGAGAAATCGACCGGCTGGAAGCCAATCGAACACAGGCTGAAAGCGAATCCTCCGTTGGCCCAGGCCCTGCGGCGGCGGCGTGGAGAACGAGATGGCGGCGAACGATGTAGGCTTCCCGACTGCGCCCGCCACCGCTTAAACACAGCTTTTTGCGTGTTGGCGGCGACGACTCATTGACAAAAACGGTAGCGACTTGATACTTGGATGAATTGTCTTGTTGTGAGTAACCCTTCCGCTCCTCCTGAAATAGCTTCCGGATCCGCTGTGACTGCCGGAAGATCCGACCTCCGTCCGCAAAGTATCAACGACGCCGTTATCCGGCTGGCCGGCAATTCGCAAGACGGCATTCAGACGGCCGGGGCGATGCTGGCTCGCCTGGCCGGTCGCAGCGACCAGGACGTGATGACCTACATGACTATTCCGTCGACAATTTCCGGGGGGCCTTCGATTTTCCAGGTGCGAATCGGCTCGGGAGAGGTTTTGTCGGCCGGGGACGAGGCCGATTTTCTGGTGGCTTTTTACCAGCACAGTTACGAGGATAATATTGGCTGTTTGAAGGAGGGTGGCGTCGTCCTCTACGATTCGGACCATGTCCAACCCGATCTTTCTGACAAACGGTTTGTTTATGCCGCCGTTCCGATCACCGGGCTCACTGTCGAAGCGCTCGGTGGGACGGCCAAGGACAAAGGTAAAAACATTTTTGTGCTTGGGCTGATCGCCGCGATTTTCCGGCTCGATTCTGAAAGGCTCATGGGCCTGATCCGGGAAAAGTTCGGTGGTAAAAACGAAAGCATCGTCAACACGGCACTGATCGCCTTTCGTTCCGGGTACAGTTTTCCGGTTGAGCACCTGCTCTCGAGGCGGTACGAGTTTGAGGTTAGCCCAAAGACCGGCGGACGCCCGCAGATCACCATGGATGGCAACCAGGCGCTGGCGTACGGGTTGATTGCTGCCGGTGTTCGGTATGGCGCCGGGTACCCGATTACCCCCTGGTCCACCGTGATGGAGATTTTGCGGGCCGAATTCCCGAAATACGGAGGGATCTTTGTGCAGGCGGAAGACGAATTAGCCGCCGTTTCGCTTGCGTTAGGGTTTTCCTACTCTGGTTATCTGGCGGTGACTGGGAGCGCCGGACCGGGCATCTCACTGAAAACCGAGGCGATCGGCTGGGCGTCGATGGCTGAGATACCTCTTCTGATTATCAACGTCCAGCGCGGCGGACCGAGCACAGGGTTGCCGACGAACGTGGAACAGAGCGACCTTTACCAGGCCGTTTTCGGCGGCCACGGGGACAGTCCGCGGGTGGTTCTGGCCGCTGCGACCGTCGAGGATTGTTTCTACGTTACTTTGGAAGCTGCGCGAATCGCGCGCAAATACAGCACACCGGTTTTCATTTTGAGCGACGGTTCACTTGCCACAAGAATCGAAGCATTCGATGAGCCGGACCTCAAATCGATCATGCAGGATCCAAAACTGGACCTGAAACCAAAACCGGAAGGATACAAGCCGTACCCGGTCGACGCGACGACCAGGCATGCGCCCCCTGGAACGCGAATGCTCGGCGGTAAGTACCCAGTCGTTACCGGCCTGGAGCATGACGAAATGGGGCACCCGACCGGACGTCCGTCGTTACATGTTGCGATGACGGCAAAGCGTCGCCGCAAACTGAAAGAGCTGGCCGCGGAGATCCCCTTGCCTGAAGTTTTCGGAGAACCGCAAGGGGATACATTGATCGTTGGCTGGGGCTCTACCTTTGGCCCGATTCGCGAGGCTGTGGACCGTGCCCGGCAGCGCGGCAAAAGTGTTGCTTCGTTGCACCTGCGGCATCTGCACCCTCTTCCCAACGGTCTTGAAACAATCTTTGCCCGGTTCAACCGGATCGTTGTTGCGGAAATGAACGACGAAGGGATTTACGGATTCGGTCAGCTCGCGACTTTGCTGCGAGCGCGATTTTGCGATCCCAAGATTCGCAGCTTAACGAAGACAGACGGCCTGACGTTCCAGGTCAAACAGATTCTGAACGCCATTCTTCCATGAGCTCCAACGATCTATCCTCCGCAGCACTTGCGCCCGAACCGGAAAAATTGACAAAGAAAGCGCTCACCGCGGATCATCCAACATGGTGCCCCGGATGCGGCGATTTTGCGGTTCTCGCGGCCTTTTACAAGGTCCTGGAGCGCCGGCAGCTTCCGCATGAAAATATTGTGACGCTGGCCGGGATCGGGTGCTCCTCTCGATTTCCTTACTTTGTGAACTCCCACGGGGCGCATTTCATTCACGGGCGTGCGGTCCCTCTTGCTTCCGGGGTCAGTCTGGCGCGCCCCGATCTGCATGTGTTTCTTTTCGGGGGAGATGGGGATGGTTTCTCAATCGGCGGCAATCACCTCGAACACGGGTCACGAAAGAATATCCGGATGACTTACGTGATCATGGACAATTTTGTCTACGGTCTGACGAAAAAACAGACATCGCCGACCTCTCCCGTCGGCTACAAATCCAAGACCGACCCAACCGGAGCGATTGATCAACCGGTGAATCCGATCAAGAAACTGCTGGCGGCCGGCGCGACGTTTGTGGCGCGGACACATGCCACCCAGATCAATCATATGATACAAATGATTGAGCGGGCGATGGATCACGACGGATTTTCGGTGATTGAATGCTTGTCGGAATGCGTTGAATTCTTCCCGGGCGCCTTCGATCCGGCCAACCCGCGAAAGGGGGGTGAGTTCAAGTTGATCGACGAGAAGAAATGGGACGGCACACCGGAGGACGAACCGCGCCATGATGTGACGGCCGAGATCGCAGCGTACCGCCTGGCGAATGTGCCGTTTCCTGGGCTGTTTGGCGTATTTTTTGAGAGTGATCGCCCCACAAAAAACGCCCTGGAACGTAAATGGATCGAATCGACACGCAAAAAGCTTGGGGAACCTTCCGATCTTGAATTGCTCCAATCGACTTTTGATCGCATGAAATAAGCGCGGAATTCTCGCGAGCGTCGCAGGGTCGGGAGGGGAGTTGAATCTGGATGGGAAAGAAACAGCGTGTCGACCGAGTGGCGCGAATTTGACCCTGTTTAACGGATCTGATCTTCGCGCCAGTCGGGGACAGTGCACTTCTCATGAGAATCTTTTACGTCACGCTGAACACTGCCGATGAGGCGCGCCGGATCAGTCACGAAATTCTTGAACGACGACTGGCGGTTTGCACAAACTGGTTTCCGATCACGTGTGCGTACCGATGGGAAGGAAAAGTCACTGAGGAACCCGAGACCGCGTTAATCATCAAAACACAAGCCGGTTATCGCGGCGAACTTGAGGACGTAATCCATAAACATATCTCGTACACGAACTTCATTGGAGAAATTGCGCCGGAATCGGTGAATGAGAGCTTTGTGCGATGGCTCGGCGCTGAGGTCGCAGTCCGGTGAGGATGGCCGCGTTCCGGGTTCCGGCTGAGTTGGCAGTGCCAGTGGCGAGAAGAGATTTGGGGTGTTTGCTAAGGTTATGAAAGGTGTAATTCTTGCCGGCGGCAGTGGAACACGGCTTTATCCGTTGACCTTGGCCACCTCCAAACAGCTGATGCCGGTCTACGACAAGCCGATGATCTATTATCCTCTGAGCGTCCTGATGCTCGCTCGGATTCGAGAGATCCTGGTCATTTCTACCCCAAACGATCTAGGGCAATTTCGACGTTTGCTCGGCGATGGATCGCAATGGGGCTTGTCGTTCACCTATGCGGCGCAACCGAGCCCCGATGGTTTGGCGCAAGCCTATGTGATCGGAGCCGATTTCGTCAAAGAGGGGCATTCCGCGCTCATCCTTGGTGACAATGTGTTCTACGGTCACGGGTTGAACGAGTTGCTCGCACCGGGCCACATCCGACCGGAAGGCGCCACTATTTTTGCCTATTATGTCAATGATCCCGAGCGGTACGGAATAGTCGAATTTGGAGAGGACGGCTCCGCTATCTCCATTGAAGAAAAACCGCGCGAACCACGGTCAAACTGGGCCGTCACAGGGCTCTACTTTTATGATGAGCAGGTGATCGATATCGTTGCAGGCCTCAAGCCTTCGAAGCGCGGCGAACTGGAAATTACCGATGTCAATCGCGCTTATCTTGAACGCGGGCAACTTGACGTAGCGCGCATGGGCCGCGGGTTCGCCTGGTTCGACATGGGTACGCAGGATAGTCTCCTGGAAGCTTCTGCGTTTGTACAGACGCTTGAAAAGCGCCAGGGGCTGCGAATCGCTTGCCCAGAGGAAATCGCTTATAATCAAGGATTCATCAGCCTTGAGCAATTCATTGGCCTTGGGAAAAAGTTCGAGAAAAGCTCCTACGGACGATATCTTTTGAAAGTGGCTAGCGAAAGAGTATAACCGTGGCGGTGTGAGGTTCCGGGTTTGAGGTTCGAGGTTCCGGGTTCGTGTGACGCAATCCGACCGGAAATTTCGAACGCAAAACGCCGAGGTCTGCGGGTAGGGAGCACGGTATTGATATCGCATATATTCGCTTGAGGTGCGCCGAAGGGGGACAGGCGAGACGCCTATACTATATTGCTCGGAAATGGACCGCATAGCCCTGTCGAAGTTCGGTTAGTCGCGCGTCTGCGCCAGTCGTCACACGCTCTCCAGCGCTGTGGCGAGATCCGCGCGCAAATCTTCCAGGTCCTCGATGCCGACAGAAAGTCGTACCAGAGTATCGTCGATACCGAGCGCGGCGCGCTGCGCGGGCGGAATCGATCCGTGCGTCATGAGGGCAGGGTGCTCGATAAGGCTTTCCACGCCTCCGAGACTTTCTGCCAGTGCGAACAGTCTGGTCTGCTCAAGAAATCTTCGTGCCCCTGGGAGATCTGAATCAAGGTGCAGCGTGATCATCCCTCCGAATCCATGCATCTGCCGGCACGCCAGCTCGTGTTGCGGATGAGACCGCAACCCCGGGTAACGAACCGATCTGATTTTCGGATGTTCCTCCAGCCACTGGGCAAGCGACATTGCGTTCGCGCAATGCCGCTCCATTCTGAGTGCGAGCGTCTTGAGTCCGCGCATCGCCAGGAAACTGTCAAACGGTCCGGCAACAGCACCCACTGCATTTTGTAAGAACGCAAGTCTCTCGACTGTCGGTTCCAGTTCCAGGGCTTTGCCAACGACTGCGAGACCGCCGACAATATCGGAATGGCCATTTAAGTATTTGGTCGCTGAATGGACCACCACATTGAATCCAAGCTCCAACGGGCGCTGAATCCAGGGGCTCGCGAACGTGTTATCGCAAACCGACAGCAGCTCGTTCTCTGCCGCGAACCGCGCGACCTGGTGAAGATCGATCAGTTTCAAGAGCGGATTGGATGGGGTTTCGACCCAGATCATGCGAGTGTTCGGCCGCATCGCCTGCTTTAGCCGTGCGACATCCGCGAGATCAACGAACGTGAAGTCCAGGTTCGCGGATTTTTTGCGGACGCGTTCGAACAGCCGGAACGTGCCGCCATAAAGATCGTCGCTGGCGATCACGTGTGTGCCGGAATCGAGCAATTCCAGGACAGTCGCCATCGCCGCAAGTCCGGATGCAAATGCGAATCCGCGCGCCCCTTGCTCCAGGTCGGCAACGCAGCGTTCGTATGCGAGCCGGGTCGGATTGATGCTTCTGGCATAATCGAATCCCTTGTGCACGCCCGGGCTCTGCTGGACGTAGGTCGAAGTCTGATAAATGGGCGTTGTGACCGCGCCAGTTGCGGGATCGGGCGGTTGTCCAGCGTGGATAGCTCTCGTAGCGAACCCCAGCGGTCTCTCGGTCGACATCTGCTTACACCTTTCGTCGTAAATAGTTCAATAGATCGATACGAGTGATGAGCCCCACAAACTGCGTTCCGTCCATCACGATTGCCACCTTGCCGCGATCGAGAATCTTGCGGACACCGTCAAGAGGCGCACTCGATTGCAAAGTCTCCAGGCGGTCTGTCATTGCGGTGCGGACGGGCTCCCGAAATGATCCGCCTCCTTCCTGAACACGAACCAGAAGATCCGATTCGTCAAGCAGCCCGACGAGTTCGCCCCGGTCCAAAACCGGCACCTGGGACACGTCGGCAATCCGCATCCGGTTGAATGCGGTCAAGAGGGTGTCGGAAGGGCCGACGACCACAACGGTTCCATCCTGGTACCGTCGCGAAATAAGATCGCGCAAATCACCTTTCTCGGCGCCGGAGACGAAACCTTGGTCAGCCATCCAGATGTCGTTGTACATCTTCGACAGATATTTGTTTCCGCTGTCGCACGCGAAAGTGACGAGACGTTTCGGGACCGTCTGTTCTCGACAGTAGTGCAGGGCGGCTGCAAAGAGAGTTCCCGACGACGAGCCGCCGAAGATGCCCTCTTTACGGAGAAATTCTCGTGCCGCTTGAAAGCTTTCTTTGTCTGGTATGGAATAGGCCTTTTTAACACGCGTCAGGTCAGCGATTTCCGGCACAAAATCCTCGCCGATCCCTTCAACCAGCCACGACCCGGCTCGTCCGATTTCTCTTTCGCGGATGTAGCCGGCCAGCACCGATCCTTCGGGGTCAGCCAGGACGATCTCACACTCGGGCTGCACTCTGGCAAAGAATCGGCTCAAGCCGGTCAGCGTGCCGCTGGAGCCGACTCCAACGACAATCGCGTCCACAGCGTGTTCCATTTGATCCCAAATCTCCGGGCCGGTCGATGTTTCATGTGCGCGTGGATTTGCCGGATTCCCGAATTGGTTAACAAAAAATGAATCGGGTGTCTCCCCGGCGATTCGTTGTGCAAGGTCCTGATAATATTCGGGGTGACCCTTGGTCACGTCCGAACGGGTAATCACTATTTTTGCTCCGAGCGCCCGGAGGTGGAGCACTTTCTCCTGCGACATCTTGTCCGGAATCACGAGGATCAATCGGTAACCTTTTGCTGCCGCAACAAGCGCCAACCCCAGGCCGGTGTTTCCGGCGGTCGCTTCCACGATGGTTCCGCCGGGGTGCAGACTTCCCTCCTGCTCAGCGGCTTCGACCATCGCAAGCGCCATCCGATCTTTGATCGAGCCGGTCGGATTCTGGTTCTCGAGCTTTACGAACAGCCGGCAACAACCGGTGTCGAATCGAGTGACCTCGATAAGCGGGGTGTTCCCGATTAAACCCAGGATCGCGGGATGCATCGCCGGAGAAATCTGTTCCTTCCTCGCTCCCACGACGTGAGTGTCGACCCCTGGTAAACGCAGTCAAACAGGTTTGTGCGTTCCCGGAAGACTTTATAGCGTGATAATTTTCTTCAAATTTCGTAATTGAGCAACGGCTCGGCTTCACCGTGCATGGGCCGGGCGGCCGTCTCGTACCGATCTTTCTTGGACATGATGTTGAGGAGCGCGCGCTCATTGCGCACCAGCGAGTCGGGGGGGATACTTTCCATCAGGAATACATTCGCCCCGATTGTCGACCCCGACCCGATCACGGTTTCTCCTCCCAGAATCGTCGCATTCGGATAGATTGTTACCCAATCGCCTACGTCCGGGTGCCGTTTACCACCTTTCTTGATTTTTCCTTCGTCATCCTTCTGGAAGCTTCGCGCACCAAGCGTGACTCCATGGTAGAGCTTCACGTGCGACCCGATCCGGCAGCTCTCCCCGATGACTACTCCAGTTCCGTGATCGATAAAAAAATGACTGCCGATTTCTGCGCCCGGATGGATATCGATCCCTGTTCGGCTGTGAGCCCATTCCGTCATGATCCGCGGAATCAGCGGCAGCTGATCTCGGTATAGAATATGAGCGAGCCGCTGGATGGCAATTGCTTCAACGCATGGATAACTGACGATGATCTCATCGTAACTGCAGGCGGCCGGGTCTCCCTCATAAGCTGCTTCGACGTCGGTCTGCAGAAGCTCCCGAATGCGTTCAACTTCCCGAATGAGGTGCAGGACGATTTGCTCGGCCCGGCGACTCGGGCACTCAGGTTCGTTCAGCCGCAAGCTCTTAAACGCCTCAACGCGAAGCTGTTCGACGATGCTCAGAATTCGATCCGACGTGATCCGGGAGATATCTTTCGTCGCAATCGGTTCTTCGTCATGAAATCCTGGGAATAGAATTTCGAGAAGATCCTCACAGATCTGTGAAATCGCTCTTTTGGACGGGAGGTTTGTCCCGTCGAGTTTGTTAATACCACCAATCTCCTGGTAGGACAAAAGGAGCCTTTGGATGAGCGGATTGACACTTTCTTCCATGATGACCGGGTTTTATTCTAGCGCCCTGTTTCCGAAATAGCATGTGCTTTGTTGGGAGGCGGGTGGGCGTGTCGGCGCTCGAAGTTCAGGGTTCGAGGCCGTTCGCCCTTCGCCGTTCGTCGGCGCGTTGCTCTTAATCGAACTCGTCCTCGCTTCAGTCGTATGCCTCAACAGGCGGCACGCCTCATTGACGATTCCTTGCAAATCCTTTACCAGACTTGCTTGGCTGGCAATTCTCTAAAGTCGTTGGGGACGATTGCGGGACAATGTGGAGTCAAACTGCGTTTAAGACTCTCCTATGCGACGCAGGCCAGTTATCATACACGAAAACCTATGACAAACGTCGGCTTTATTGGACTCGGGATCATGGGTGCACCCATGGCACTAAACTTGCAAAAAGGCGGTCACCACTTGTTCCTGTACAGCCGCAGCGGCGTGAAGGAGAAAGCGCTCTTGAATGGCGGTGGAAAACAGTGCGGTTCTCCGGCCGACGTCGCGAACGCGGCCGAACTCATTATTACCATGCTGCCAACCACTCCTGACGTCGAAGGGGTCCTGTTCGGGGAGCACGGCGTCGCGGCCGGACTCTCCGGCAGCCTTTCGGGTGCAAGGGATGCAAGTCGAGCCGCGGACGGCGGAAAACGAAAACTGGTGATCGATATGAGCTCGATCTCGCCGCTGGCGACTAAAACCTTCGCCAAACGGATCTGCGAGCTTGGGGCCGACTATCTCGACGCTCCCGTATCCGGCGGAGAAGTAGGCGCAAAGAATGCCACGCTTACGATCATGGTCGGCGGCAGCGAAGAAGCCTTTGCCCGCGCCAAACCCTTCTTTGAGTTGATGGGGAAGAACATCACCTTGGTCGGCGGCAATGGGGATGGGCAGACGACCAAAGTGGCCAATCAGATCATCGTCGCTCTGACGATCGAGGCCGTCAGCGAAGCTCTGGTGTTTGCGGCGAAAGCAGGCGCCGATCCCGCGAAGGTACGGCAGGCGCTCATGGGCGGCTTTGCATCCTCGCGGATTCTGGAGGTCCATGGGGAACGATTACTAAAACGGAATTTCGCGCCTGGATTCAGGATAGAGCTGCACCAGAAAGATCTCGGTCTGGCCCTGGAAGGCGCAAAAACCCTCGGCGTTTCGTTGCCGAATACCGCTACTTGCCAGGAGCTGTTTAATGCCTGCGTCGCCAACGGCCTCGCCAAGTCCGATCATTCAGCTATGGTGCGGGCTCTCGAACTTCTGGCTAACTTCACCATCGGAGCTTAAGAACTCGTGATCTCTCACGGGCGGCGCCTGCCCGCGGCAAATTCACACCTGATTGACCTTTTCGCGAAAAATCCGGGCTTAGCCGTCCTCTTGTACAATGCTAAGCATGAGCGTGCCAGGCTGCGATTCGGCGAGCGCTAATGACATTGAATCACCGGAAGAAGCCGATTTTAGGCCGTGATCCAGCGCGGCTTAGCGGCAAACCATCAGCACGCGCGCTGATTCATGCGCGCCGGTCGGCGAGAATTATCTCGACCAAACACCGTAGACGAGCATTTCCAACGCCGTCGTTGTCAGGAACACGAAAATGGCCGTATGGATAAATGCGTTGATGTTTTTCACAGTTTCCTCCTTACGCATTCCCATCGGCTTAACAATTACCCGATTGGGTAAGAATTTAACTCGCCAATAGCCAGGCGAACGCCTTGGCGTCCATGAATCAAGAATCTCGCCGGGATTCATGGCCGGTCTTTCAGATGAAGATGCAGAAAGGTTTGCTTAACCTTCTGCGGACTGTGATCAACCGTTTGGCGTATAGCACAAGCATGCTATGCCGCTATTCGGCTCTGCTTCGACAAATCGTTTCGCTTTCTTGACCACCAGGCGTCCAACGACATGGACCCGGCGCCAACAATCAGGAGAAACAATAAACTCATGAACATGGAGTAGTCGGTCCGAGCTTCGGCTTCCGCTGGCCAGAATCCTCTGTGCAGAGCGAGCGGCACTTTTGTGGTCAGGATCGCAACCGAAATATCAATCAGCAATAGCAAGGCCGCTGGCCGGGTCAAGAGTCCTAAAATCAGCAGAAATCCGCAGGCAGTTTCGACGACGCCAACAAACGGCGCGGATAAATGTGGATAGATGATGCCGATCTTTTCGAATCGACCTATTCCCCACTCGGTGGGAAACATGAATTTCTTGATCCCTTCGGCAAAGAAAACCAATCCGGCTAGGAGCCGGACCACAAGCGTTGCCGCAGGGGCGTCGGTATTCAGCAACTTCAAAAGCGTTTTGTCCATAGATGGGTATTTTTACTTGGATCTTTTTGGGTTCACACGTTGTCACAAAATGATTCCAGTAAAAGTCTGGTACCCGAAGTTCACGTCGGCTGGTCCAGACTTGATCGGAGGAGTTGCGGCCATCGGCATCGAGTTTTGCGCCACGGCAGAGGTGGGGGAGCATCAAACCGCCCCCGGCCGAGGCGCTCGCCAGCAAAAATTGCCGTCGTGATAAGCGATTGTCTTCGTGCTCTTTCATTGTTCGTGGATCTTCCAGGGGAACAGGTCTATAAAGCCACGATAATTCGTCTGGGTCGGAGCGAAGTCTCAACCACGAATAAGACTTTCTTGAGCCTCGATCGCGTTCTACCGTGATTTCCTTGGTCTTCGCCTCAAATCCCAGAGCGACTGGTTCGTCATGCTGGAATCGAACAATGTCGGCGTGTTCCTCCGGAACAGCCGGTGGGATTGGGAAAAACCGCGCAGTAACGGGGAACAGCTCGGGCTTGGCATGTATCCCCATTTCGAGGTCAGCGATGCTGCCGCTACGGTCGAAAAAGCCCGCCAAGCTGGTTATAGGATTGTCCAGGAGCCAAGAAAATATGATTTTGGCACCGAAGCATTCATTGCTGACCCTGATGGTTACACATGGGCATTTGTATCTCCGCCGAAGGTCGCTTCCAGTCGCTAGAAGGGCAAGAGTTGGAATGTACCTGGTAATGGTGGGGGTGCCACATCCGTGGTGTTCAAGCCCGCGGCGTTGGCAGCAATTGGAAGAGAAAAATAAATGGCAGGCAGCAACGCGCAGAGTGATCGAAGCGCCAACCGCGAACGGTGAAAGGAGATTTTATTCATGGATT
Organism: uncultured Chthoniobacterales bacterium; assembly: GCA_964567505.1. Lineage (GTDB taxonomy): Bacteria > Verrucomicrobiota > Verrucomicrobiia > Chthoniobacterales > JAFAMB01 > JAFAMB01. Next base: position 500 of record CAZMNG010000030.1, on the reverse strand, counting down.
CAGCGCCTAAGCTCCACGGGTAAAAGAGGTTTCTCAATGATGCAAAATAGAACAAATGCTTTTATAGACCCTAATGAAGCCGAATGACTTGTGATTCCGGGGCGGATAAAAACAAAACGTGCTTAGTCTATTTAGAATAATAGGTTCGTTTATTTGTATTTGCGATCTCTCGCAAGGTCTCCTAATTTTGCGGCAACATTATCTAATGAATAAAATATCGAATTCCTTTTTTTTCGATTCGTCGAAGGTTCGCTATGCGCCCTCGCGCTCGACGCGCCGCCCTATTTGGGTAGCGGGTTGCGCCATTGCCGTTGGCGTGTGCCTTTCTCTCTCCAGCCAAGCTCGTGGCAGCGAATTGCATGCTGAAGCGGCTGCGCCGTCCGGTTGCAATCCAGTATTCGCCGCCGCAATTGAATATGACAAGGGTGTGCAGACAAGCGTTGCAGCGCATCCGTCAGGGCTTTTTATAGAGTTCCATCAGACCGAATTGCCTGGTGACG
>CAZMNG010000029.1:0-13773 GCA_964567505.1 uncultured Chthoniobacterales bacterium | reverse complement strand
GCCGGGCCGCCGGCGAAAATCGACGCGAGTTGGTAACCGATTGAGGCGCCACTGTAACGCATGCGCGGGGTGAATTGTTCCGCAATGAGCGCGGCCTGCGTACCATAGACGAGCGAGTGAGGAATCGCTCCCAACACGATGCCCAGAACGACCAGCACCGGATTCACCGTGTCGAGCAGCTCAAAGAATGCAAACCCTGTGACGACCATCAGGGCGGCGCCGAGCAAATAGGTCCGTTTTCGGCCGAGTTTATCCGAGATATAGCCGGACAGCGGGATCGTGAACATCTCCAGTACTGCAAAGAGCAATACGGCATCCAGGAGCAAACTATTGCTCAACTTGAGGTGCTGCGTTCCATACGAAAATACGAAAGCAGTGAAGATGTAAAACGGTGTCTGCTCAGCGAGCCGAATCAGTGCCGAAAGGAGAATCTGTACCGGTTGCCTCTTGATCACTTCGGGTACAGGTGCCCTTTCGATTCTATTTTCAACCACCAGCTTCGAGAAGACCGGGGTCTCCAGAATCCCGAGCCGGATCCAGAGACCGATGAGGATCAGAATCGCGCTGAGAATGAACGGTACGCGCCAGCCCCAATCCATGAATTTGTCTCCGGCAATTCCATTAAACGCAAGCACGGCGAGGTTCGCGAGAAAGAGTCCGGCCGGGACGCCAAATTGTGGCCAAGACGCGATGAATCCGCGGTTGCCGTGGCTTTTTGACCACTCCATCGCAAGCAATACTGAACCGCCCCATTCCCCGCCCACGCCGATTCCCTGGATGAATCGCAAAGCCGTTAAGATGAACGCGCCCCAGATGCCGATTTGCGAATAGTTGGGAACGAATCCGACGAGGACCGTCGCAATACCCATGAGAAGTAAGGTCGCGACCAGAGCCGCCTTGCGCCCCATCCGGTCGCCGTAGTGGCCAAATATGGCTGCGCCGATCGGGCGCGCAACGAATCCTACGGCGTAAATCAAGAAGGCCTGCAACGTGCCGACTACCGGATCTGATTTTGGGAAAAACTCCTTGGCAAACACCAGTCCGGTGACGGTGCTGTAAAGGAAGAAATCATACCATTCGATTGACGTGCCAACCGTGCTCGCGATCACCGCGCGCAAAAGCATGCGCTGGTCGTTCCGGTTCGATTCTGCGGAGTCGCTTTTGGAAGCCATAGGCCGATTCTGGGGGGATATAGAATTCCCGCGACCGTATTCGGAAAGCATCGGCAGGTCAATGTGATCCGGGTTGGAAGTTCCGGGTTCGAGGTTCCAGGTTCGAAGTTCGGGGTTCCAAGTTCCGAGTTCAAGGTTCCGGGTCAGAAGTCCGGAACTTCGAACCCGGAATTTCGAACTCGGAACCTTTAACTCGGAACTTGGAACTTGGAACCCGGAACCTCACTACCTCTTGGGCTCGTGAGGTTTTCGCGTTAGTGTACCGATTATGTCAAATCTGCCGGCGGATAATTTGCCTGACGATTCGTTGGGCGATTTACGCGCGATTATGTTCGACGCTTTTGGGACAGTTGTCGACTGGCGCGGGAGCTTGATCAACTCTTTGAAGCGGTTCGGAGCGGAACGCGGTCTGGATTTGGCCTGGGATGACGTTGCGGATCGCTGGCGTGCGAAGTACTGGCCGAAGATGAATCTTGTTCGACGTGGCGAGATGGAGTGGACGATCCTCGACGAGCTTCATCGCATTAGCCTGCTTGAGGTTCTGGAAGAGTTCAAGGTTCCGTCGTTGCCGGCCGACGACATCCGATTTTTGACGGAGTGCTGGCACCGGCTTGCGCCGTGGTCTGATTCAGTCGAAGGGTTGCTCCTCTTAAGAACAAAATTCATCATTGGTCCTCTCTCGAACGGGAACGTATCGCTGATGGTCGATCTTGCGAAGTTTGCGGGCCTGCCGTGGGACGTCGTTTTCGGGTGCGATCTGTTTCGGCACTACAAACCGGATCCAGAGACCTATCTGGGTGCGTGCGGTTACCTGAACTTGCGCCCGGATCAGGTCATGCTCGGGGCGGCGCACAACTACGACCTCGCGGCCGCAAGAAAGTATGGGTTGCGAACTGCATTTGTTCCGCGGCCGACCGAATATGGTCCAGGGCAAACGACCGATTTGAAGGCGGAGGAAGCGTGGGACGTCATCGCGGCGGACTTTGTCGACCTCGCAAACAGGCTAGCTGGCAGCCGGCGATTCTCGTAGCCAGCCGAACTGTTGCAGCCATTGGATAAGGCGGGGATCGTTTTGTTCCAGGGGCGGGAGCCATAGACCGCGCTCTTTGCGGCTCCACCATTGGCCATTTGAATTTGAAGGGTTAACAAACTCGTATTGGTAAAGCACTGCGCGTATATAATGCGGCGGCTTTTGCGGGAACGGATTGTCTGCAAACAGGCTTAGTGTGCCCTGATCGTTATGCAGAAGTTTCCAGACCAGATGAACTGTCCAGGGATATTCGTTCGGGGTTGCCATTGCAGCGAACCACATTTGCCAATCCAGGCGGAGTTGGTAGGGAGCGATCTGCGGAGGCATTTTATCGAGGTCCACCGGTAATCCTTTGTAATGGTAGGGCTTCCAGTCTGCGTTATCGTCCGGGTCATCGGAATCTGTCCCTTCGAAAACAACATTCAAACGCTCCCGGCCGATGGTTCCAAACGCGCCGTAGGTATTGACGAGATCAAACGGATCGAACGACGTGTTCATGATCTGATTCGGAGACAACATGTTCGCAACCGGTTGGATGCTCAGGATGGCGACCAGTCCCGCCAGGCACCATGCCATGATTCGCATTGGTTGACTGGGAACGGCAGATGCCGAGGCGCGTTCCGCGTGACGAACCACGGGTTTTGGCACGACTCTTTTCCAGAAGCTGTCATCAAGACACGCGAGTGCCGGAATGATCGTCAGCCAGTTCAGGAAAGACAGGTTCCCGCTGAGTATCAATACCACCTGGAACGCAATGATGATCATCCCGCCGATATGCCGTGCGAGCCGAGGCCAGAACACAAACCACGGAGCGACGAGTTCGGCGAGGTGATTGAATCCGACTCCGGCCCGCAGGATTGGCTTGGGCAGAAAATGGAACCATCGGCTTAAGGCGTTCGGCAAGGGCTGCGTCTCGAAATGATAAAAGAGCGCCGTGAAATCGCGCCAGGCCGGGTCCCCTCTGAGTTTGATTAGTCCCGCGCCCAGCATCATCCGAAAGATCAGCCATCTGAAAAGCCAAATAACGGGCAACGGAGGCGGACGCCGGGGGAACGGCCGCGGATCCAGGAGCGGGCAGAGGAAGATTGCGAGAAAGCCGGTCTCGAGGAGTTGAACCTCCCATCCGTAGCCGTACCAGTCCTGGCCAAGGTGCACGAACGACATGTAGAGCGCCCAGAGGACTGCGAGAAGAATGGAATTCGCAAAACCGGTCACCACGACGCAGGAAAGCGCAAAACCCAGCCAAGCCGACACAACCAGCGTGGCGTCCGAGTGATCAATCCAGAAGATCGATGGTAAGCGAAAAAACGCGGCAAGCGGTGAGCCGAAAAACGGGCGGGCGCGATCTATGAATGATCCGATGGGGAGCAATCCATCGGAACCGATCAAGGGCACGATCTGGTTTGCCGCCACGAGGAACGCGACGGCGTACACAATGCCGAGCAGCCGTAAGAGGACAAACCGAGTCAGCCAATAGGTTGGCATAGCCGGTGGGGCGGGCTGTGGGGCGGAGGACACGGACAGAACAGATTTAATTGGCAGCCTACGACTGCTCGACTGCAACGATACAAACGTCGTCGTCAAACTCCTGTTTGTTGGAGAAGCCGTGGGCGTCGGCCAATAGTGCGTTGAACATCGCTTCGGCCGGCAACTCTGCATGGGATCGCAGGCTCGCAACGACCGACTTCAAACCGAACTCTTCGCCGGAAGGAGAATCAACCTCGTACAGCCCGTCCGTGAACAGCAGGATGCAGTCGTTTGGATCGAATGGGGAACGAGAAGTGCGATAAGTGACGTCGTCGAATAATCCAAGGCCGGGGCCATGTTCTCCATTGCGTTCGGAAAGTTGTTCGACGATTTTTTCGTTCCGTCGGACCCGGATGGGAAACGGGTGCCCTGCGTGCGCAAACTCGGTTTCCTTGGTTGCCGTGTCGGCAATCAGATAGAACGCTGTCGCGATGAAGGGTTCGTCGACGCGTTCCAGAATCGCTCGCAGTTGAAGATTAAGCGCGCTCAGAAAGCGGCCGGGATTGTTCATCAAGTGCCGGAGCTCTTCTAACAAAGTCCGAATGACTGCCGTGATGAGGGCGGCGCGCAACCCGTGCCCCATCACATCACAGATAAATACGCCGGCACGATTCGGTGAAAGCGGAAAGATATCGAAAAAGTCGCCGCCAACGGCTTCAGCGGGACGGTAGAGGTGGGCGAACGTGAGGGCGCTGTACCCGGAAGTGCCGAGGTGTGAGAGTTTCGGATAATCTTGCGGCAACAGGGCAAGCTGCACTTCTCTTGCCATGCGCAGATCGCCTTCGAGCTGGGCGTTTTTTGCTTCGAGTTCCGCGGTCGTTATCCGCAACCGGTTTCGCTCCTCGGCGAGTGCGTCCTCCATCTCCTTAATGGCCGTGAAGTCTTTATTGATCCCGCAAACGCCTATGATTTTTCCTTTGGAATCCTTGAGGGGAAGTTTCGATGTATAGTCCCAGGATACTCTGCCGTCGGGATGAGTCAGTTTTTCGATTTTCCCGATCAAGGGCTGACCGGTTTTCATAATCTGCTGCTCGTCGGTAAATGTTTCCTGTGCCGTCTGACTGGACCAGAAATCGAAGTCGCTCTTTGCGAACAAATCCTGCGGGTTAGCGACTCCCATGAAATCGGCTACGGCGCGGCTGGCCTGGATGAAGCGGCCTTGCAGGTCCTTGAAATAGACTTGATCGGGCGTGTTCTCCAGAAGGAATCTGAAGAGGTCCTGCTCTAACTTGAGAGATTCGAGATCCAAGGGGTTGAAATGTTCCACACTTAATCCTCCAAAGCTTAGACTGGGCCGGCTAAATTTTCACGTTGAATTCGAACGTATCGAGAACGTTTGTCATCACAGCTGTGGTGGTATAAGCAATGGATTGGGAAGGCAGATACCGGATCGGAGATACGCCCTGGGAAAAGGGAGCGCCTGCGCCGCCGCTTCTCGAGTGGATTGGAACCCGAGGCGCGTTGCATGGCGCCATTCTTGTGCCGGGGTGCGGCACGGGACGCGACGTAAGAGCAATCGCGGATGCTGCACCGGATGCAGAGGTTCTAGGCCTGGACATTGCCCCGAGTGCGCTTGAACAAGCGTACCGCGTTCGGCCCACTGCAAATGCGAGGTATCAGTTGGGAAACCTTTTAGATCTGCCGTCGGAGTTGGCGAATCGATTTGATTGGGTTTTCGAGCACACCTGCTTTTGTGCGATCGATCCTGAGCACCGGGCCGATTACGTGCGAGGCGTCGTGCGTGCGTTGTCCGGTGAAGGATACTTGCTTGCGATTTTTTTCTTGAATCCATGGGATCCCGGGGAGGCGCCTGAAGCTGGTGGGCCGCCGTTCGGAACGACACGGGACGAGCTGGACGAATTGTTCGGAAACGATTTCGTCCTGATCGAGGAACTGCAACCTCGATCGGCCTATCCGGGGCGAGAAGGCCGCGAAATCGTGCGGTTGCTCCGACGAGGTTAGGGACAAGGACACAGGGCGGCGAAGCCGCAAGCACAGTGGAACGCGGTGTCGGCGTATCCGCGTACACAGCAGTCCGTTGGCTTTTGCCTCAGGGCCAACTCGATCCGATACAATCTGACGATAAGTCTCGCGTCAGGTCGTCTTTGCCGTCGCGGGAGGAGCCAGCGCGACGGCGGCCTCGTTCGTGAGCAGCAGGAAAGTGAACGTCTCCTGCAGATACAATCGGACGGCGGCATCGGTGTGGCCGAGATAACCTATGGAGACATCCTGACCGATGTGAAGGTCGAAATCGCCGCCACGGGTGGTCAGCACAAAAGCACCGGCAATCGCGGGCGCCCAGATGATTTGATCGTCGACAAGCCGCTTGACGTGCTCCAGCACCGGGTAGCCGTGGTCGCTGGTCTCGGCGAGTGCGGTGTAGGCGTCGGCGCCGAGCAGCACCGAGTAGGGGCCGTTGACACCCACGAGGCGCAACCGGCTCAGGCCTTGGGCTACGGCTTCGGGGTACTCGCGCACGTCAGCGGGGAGGGTCATGATCGGATTGCTGGTGCCTTGTCGGATGCCCCCAATGCCGGCGGCGGCGTAGCCCTCGAATATTGCGCCGTCCTCGGCAAACGCGATCTTTCGTGCGGCGTCCTTCGCCGGTTGCCAGTCCGAATCGTTCGCGCCACGTTCGACGTCGTCGATTGCCTGGCGATCCAGCTCGAAGGGAACACGCAGCTCAACCAGCGCCTTCACCTCGCGCTGCCTGGCGACGATGCCGTCCCCCGGCGCCGCGATCGTCTGCAGGTGGCCGGTGCCGACGGCGGAGAGCCCGGCGCCGGCCGGTCCCTGTACGTCGACGACGCGCCGTCCGGCCAGGTAGCGCTTGAGAGTGCGTGTTGTTTCCTCTTCGATCTGAGCCCATGCCGAATCGGAAATGGGGGCAAGCTCGCGATGGAGATTATTCATGTCGGATGTCTCCTTTAAGGGAACCGATGCCGAGCGATCCCTCGTGCACCGATGGGATAGATGGAGAGGGTTCGGCCGTCGCCGGCGCGGCAAGAGGCCCCGCGACCGCAGGCTGGGCTTCGATCACGGTCTCCAGAAACGTCGCAGACGGCGCGAAGAACAGATTTCCGGTGACGGCGCGGCTGAAGTCGAGCAATCGGTCGTAGTTGCCAAGCGGCCGGCCGACGAACATGTTCTCGAGCATCTGCTCGATCGTGCGGGGCGAACGGCTGTAGCCTATGAAATACGTGCCAAATTCACCGTACGCGGCCCGGCCGAAGGGCATGTTGTCACGGAGGATCTTGATCTCTTTTCCGTCCTCCACGATGGTAGTGAGCGCGCTGTGCGCTGACGTTGGCTTGACGGAATCGTCCAATTCGATATCGGACAGCTTGGTGCGGCCGATGATGCGTTCCTGCGCCTCCGTGGAGAGCGCATTCCATGCGTCAAGATCGTGGAGATATTTCTGTACGATGACGTAGCTGCCGGCGGCGAACGCGGCGTCCTCCGCCCCGACGAGCACAGCGTCGATCGCTGCCGCGCCCCTGGGATTCTCCGTCCCGTCGACAAAACCGATTAGATCGCGGTCGTCGAAATACCGGAACCCATGCACTTCGTCCACCGGCGAAACGGCGTTTCCGATACGCGCCATCAACTGAGTGGCAAGCTCGAAGCATAGATCCATGCGCTTGGCGCGGATGTGGAACAGCAAGTCGCCCGGCGTGGAGACCGCATGGCGCGCTCCGGCGCAGATCTCCCGGAACGGATGCAGCTCGGCCGGCCGCGGTGGCCCAAAGAGACGGTCCCACGCGTCGGACCCAAACCCCATGACGCAGGAAAGGCCCCCTTCCAGGTCGCGAAATTCTACCGCTCGCAACAGCGCGCTGAAGTCTCCGCAGAACGAGCGCAGGGTCGCGCGACTGTCAAAGCCCGGGTTCAGTGTCGCGACGAGGAAGATCGCAGCGCGGCTAAGGGGCGCGGCTACCGGCTGCGCGAGGACAGCCAAGCCACCTAGCTGGCATTCGCCGCGAGTAGCGCACTTCTCACCCATCGCGTTAGTATCCTCGCGGCAGAATGAAAGCTGTGTCAACGATCTGGTCAAGATTGCTTCCCTTGGAATTGAAGCATTTTGAAACGCACCGTCCGAAAACTTTCGTTTCATACAGACGGAGATTCGGGCTGGAGCGCGTTTCCTGACCCGCCACTTTCACGTTAAGCCGTCCTGCGCTCCGGTTCGACTCCTCTGCGAGCTTCTCACCGTCGTCACCATGCCTGAAGTTGCCTCACTTGGGAAGATCGTAACCGTAAATCCGCGCAGATCACAGCACCGGGAAGCCGCGACCGGACACATTCGCCCGACTCGCAAAGCCACGGCGCACAAGGGTTGCGTTCGCAACACTTGAATGCGATGTGATTTGCCCGGCTCCACGTGCTCCGATGCATCAACAGGCGCAAAATGCAAGAAATGGGGAAGAAAGTCCGAATGTCCCCGGAACATCCCTGATCCCGCTGCGGATTCTGGTTCCGTTGATCGTCGCGTGCGCGCTTTTCATGGAAAACCTCGATGCGACGGTTTTATCTACCGCATTACCTGCGATTGCGCAGGACCTGCATCAGAGTCCGATCCAACTGAAACTGGCGCTGACCTCCTATTTATTGACACTGGCAATATTTATCCCCGCGTCCGGCTGGGTTGCCGATCGATTCGGAACACGAATCATCTTTCGGCTTGCGATCCTCATTTTTGCGATTGGATCGGCGTTGTGCGGATTCGCCAGCTCGATCGGAGCGCTGGTGGCTGCGAGGTCACTTCAAGGGATCGGGGGAGCGATGATGGTTCCGGTGGGCCGCCTGGTGATATTGCGGACCATTCCAAGGTCGGAGTTTGTCGGTGCGCTTGCCTGGCTGACGATGCCGGCGTTGCTTGGACCGGTGCTCGGTCCGCCGGTCGGCGGGTTCATCACGACCTACTTTCATTGGCGGTGGATCTTCTGGATTAACTTGCCAATGGCGGCCCTGGGGATCGTTCTTGCCACGCTATTCATTCCCAACGTCCGCGGCGAAACGATCCCTAAATTCGACTACCGCGGTTTTGTATTGTCGGGAATCGGACTTGGCGGATTGGTTTCAGCTTCCGCGGCTCTCGACGCCTTCGGAATACCACTTTGGACCGTCGTTGCCCTTTTTGTGGTGGGTTGCATCGCAGTCTGCCTTTATATTGTTCACGCTCGCACTGCCGAGGCGCCGATTCTGGATTTGCGACTTCTAAGGTTCCCGACGTTCAGAGTCGGCATTACGGGTGGATCGTTTTTCCGAATCGGAGTTGGTGCAATGCCTTTGCTCATTCCGCTGTTGCTTCAGCTTGGATTTGGGATGACACCGCTTCAGTCGGGCCTGTTGACGTTTGTTACGGCGGTTGGCGCCCTCGGCATGAAGACGGCCGCTGGAACGATTCTGAAGCGATTCGGATTTCGGACCGTTCTGTTGTGCAACTCGATCGTGAGCGCCGTTTTAATCGCTGCGCCGGCGATTTTTACTGCGACAACGCCGACGAGCGTCATGGTCGCAATCCTTTTTGTGGGCGGGTTCTTTCGGTCATTGCAGTTTACTTGCATCAATGCGATCGGGGTGGCCGATATCGACCAGCCGGATATGAGCCAGGCAACCAGTTTTACCAGCGCGTTTCAACAGATCGCCCTAAGCCTTGGGGTGACGGTTGCTGCGTTGATGCTCCAATTGGCGTTGGCGCTCCGTCATAGCCACATTCTGATCGCGTCGGACTTTGTGCCGGCGTTTATCGTCGTTGGGTCTATTGCCGCAATCTCGTTTGTGAATTTCGCACGATTGCCGAAAGATGCCGGCGCCGAAGTTGCAGGTCGCGCAGGCGGAGGTTCTGCCGCAGTTGCGGTTGCGAACGGGCGAAGCCGAGCAGGGGGATAGGGGGGAAGGCAGAAGGCAGAAGGCAGAATTAAGAAGGAAGAAGGCAGAAGGCAGAATTAAGAAGGAAGACGCTCGACACCGGTGCGGCCAACAATTCGGGCCCGTAAGTATTTTCTACACGCCCGCCGCCCACTCCCCTTCCCGCCCACCGTCCCCTACTTCTTACTTCTTAATTCTGCCTTCTGCCTTCTCCCTTCTCCCTTTGTTCGCTTGGCATCTGTTCGATTTTTGGCGATATATCTCGGTCAGGAGATCAAAGGCATGTTCAACTCAATCGAAAAAATGATCGAGGAATGGCTCTCCGAGACCGATTGCAGTCAGCTGCCAGGGGCTGGGAAACCATTGAATCTGGATGATTACTTTCGCTGGCCCGAGGATGAACGCCTCGGTTTTTCGCTCCTGAAAAGCTCGGGCTTTGCCCCGGTTGAAGTGGAGCAACTCGGCGAGATCGGTCGCCTGCGCTCTGAACTCAAAGCATGCGCCGACGACGTGACCAGAGCGCAGCTGCGACACAGGCTGCAAGAAGAAGAGGTAAAGCTCAATCTCAGCATCGAGCGAGCAAGACGGAAGCGCCGTTAGCGGAGAAATCTCAAAAACCGAAGCGCCTGAAGCGGCTCTATGAGCCGCTTGGTGCAGTTTGGACATTTCGCAGGCCAACAGGATGCTACGAAGAAACATCGACGCTGGCGTGACCACACCCCCGATGGGACGCCAACCAATGTAGGATAGGCGTCTCGCCTGTCGATTGAGGTCCTGGGCTCATCGGAGGCAGCTAAAATCTTCTGCTAAATGTCCAAACTCCAGGAAGCGGCTCTATGAGCCACTTGGTGCGGCCGATTCTCCAAAATGGCGAAATGCACTTTGCATTTCGCCGAATCTTACCACTGTGTCCGCTGTGTCTTTGTGGTAAGGTCATTGCGCTGTGTCCTCTATCCCCGCTTTGCGGCCACCTGCGGTTGACGTCCTTGTCGTTGGTGCCGGACCTGTTGGACTGGCACTTGCCTGCGAACTCGCCCGAAACGGTGTGAGTTGCCGAATCATCGACAAAAGGCCCGCAGCGGTTACAACCTCCAGAGCCATCGCGATTTTTCCGCGTACGCTGGAGGTATTTCAGATCATGAACATGATCGATCCGGTGCTCGAGGCCGGTCATCAGCTGGCCGGCGTCGCTCTGTACAATCGCAGCGGTCAGATTGGGCATATCGGGTTCGATGCATTGCCGACTCGGTATCGATTTGCGCTGAGTCTTCCGCAAAGTGAGACGGAGCGTCTGCTGATCGAGCACTTGGGGAGCTTTGGGAAGAGCGTGGACCGGGATAGGGAGCTGGTGGCGTTTTCGCAATCTGTCGATTCGATTCAAGCCGTGATCCGGGATGCCGGCGGAGCAGAAGAAATATTCGACGCGCGCTGGGTTGTCGGCTGCGACGGAGCGCACAGCAATGTGCGGCATCTGTTGGGCTTGCCGTTCGAAGGGGCGGCATATGAGGAGACGTTTGTTCTCGCGGACGTGAAGCTTGATAGCGCGCTGGACCCGGTTCATGCCCATCTGTTCCTGACGGAAACGGGCCTGGTCGGAATCTTCCCATTCCGGAACGGCGGTTGCCGCATTATCGCGTCCACGCAGCCCGAGTCCAAAGGGGGGCCAGCCGGCGACCCGAAGTTTGCAGAAATCATCGACTTAGTGAACAGTCGAACCGATCTGGGAATCAAGATCTGCGAGCCGGTCTGGATGTCGCGGTTCCACATTTCTCACCGGAAGGTCGCCGAGTTCCGCGCCGGCCGGGGATTTCTTGCCGGGGATGCCGCACACATCCATAGCCCGGCCGGGGGGCAGGGGATGAACACGGGCATCCAGGATGCCTTCAATCTAGCCTGGAAGCTGGGTTTGGTTGTGCGTGGGAAGTCGCCGGACTCATTGCTCGACAGTTACAACGAAGAGCGGGAGCCAGTCGCAAGAATGGTTCTGACTCTCACTGACAGGCTCACCCGGATGGGAACGATGCAGAATCCTCTCGGACGACACGTCCGAGATGCGCTCCTTTCAATCCTTACCGGAATGCATCCCGTGGAGGACCGGATCGCAGAGACCATGGCCGAGATCGGGATCCACTACCGGCGCAGTTCGATCGTCTTCGGGAACGGCGGTCAGGCGCTCCGTGCCGGCGACAGAGCACCTGACTGCGAATTCATCGTCGGAACGGATCGCCGGCTGGTGCGATTGTATGAACTGCTTCATGAACCGGTTCATCATCTTTTGATTTTTGTGGATCAGGAACCGGAGCTCGAGGCGGGCGCGTTTTGCGAAGAAATTGCGCAAGCCTTTGCGGGTGTGATCAAAGCGTTTGTTGTCACGAGTGCCGCACATGAGTGCAGTTCGACCTCGCTCCGGGATGTGGACGGTGTGGCGCTTTTCAACTGCCGTGCGGAGTCCGGGACCATTTTTTTGATACGGCCGGACGGTTACATTGGATTTAGAGGGGACACCGGACATCGGGAAGTATTGCGGGCCTATTTGGGAAAGATTTTCGTCGACGAAAAATTGCCGGCCCGAAAATCTCCCGAGCCACGGCTCCCGTGAGATAATGAGTTGCCAGTACCCCATTGAACTCGCGATCGAAAAGATTGGTCGATAGCTTTCAAATTTACATGGCGTGCGATGGCGGATAGTTGTAGGCCGAAATTGATAATCTCTCCAATCCGGTTGTCCCCATCGCGATGAAATTCCTCTTCCTGTTTTTGGCTCTGGCGATTGTCGTTGGCTGCGGGCTGACGCCGAACGTCAACAGGCGAAAAGCCGGAGAGCCGTGGAACTATTATGGCGATCTGACCGGTCTGTATCGCGATCAGACCAACGGGACGCCTCCCGCAATGGTCTGGCTGGATACCGTGCAGTTTACACGAACTGAGAAGGCAGATTTTCAAAAGACGCTGCAGACCAACCTGAAGCAGGGATACAGAAAAATAGGGATACTTGCGGTTAGGCATCGATACTTTGTCGATCCGTACGAGATGAAGAAACTCGCTGCTGATAAGGGGGCAAACCTGGTCGTGGGATGCTGGTTTAAAGTCGGCAAGACAAATGATCCGGAGACCAGGAGAGAGTTGGTCGAGTACTGGTATCAGTTTCTTTACAAACCGCCGGCGCCGACCCCGACTCCTAGCCCAACGCCAAGCCCTACGCCGCTTCCGAATGCTCCGGAGCCAATCGGTACGTACGGTGATTGAGTGGGGAGTTCCGGGTTCCGGGTTCGAAGTTCCGGGTTCGAAGTTCGGGGTTCCGGGTTCGCGGGGGCGTTTTCCTTAGTTCACGGTTTCTCTTGTGTTTCGCGATTTCCGTTTGAATTTGCGGCACTTCGAATGTTTGGACCAAGTACTGATCGTTTTCTTCATTGGTCGAGCGCCGTCGCGGTTTCGATCGCTCTTTTTCTGGGAGGATGCGCCGAAACACCTGGCACGCATGTGCCGGCAGGAGCCGGGCATTTCTCGGTTGTTCTGATTGACCCGGGGCATGGCGGCAAGGATAGCGGTGGCGTCAGCGGAAGAGGAGTCCCGATCTACCTGCGTGAAAAGGACCTGACTCTCGCTACGGCCAAGCTGGTTCGGAACGAATTGCGGAGTGCCGGTGTGCGCACGTTCCTCACACGCGAAGATGATCGATTTATCGAGCTCGATGACCGTGTTCGAATGGCCGACGCGCGGGGACCTGGAACTGTTCTCATCAGTATTCACTACGACGCGATATCCAATCGCGCGATGCACGGGGCAAAGACCTTCTATTGGAGAGCAGACAGTCACGGCCTGGCGACACGCATCCAACAGCATCTCGTCGCTGCGACCGGCGAAGCGGATATTGGTGTCATTCGCCGCAGACTGCGGTTAACTCGCAACCCGGACATTCCATGCGTGCTTTGTGAGTGTGCGTACATCACAAATCCGACCGAAGCAGAAAGGGTTGCGACGGACGGCTACCGTCAGCGGATCGCGCATGGAATCGCTCAGGGGATCCTGGAACAATACAAACTTGGAGACGCCGGGATTGCACCGGTCCCTGAGATTTATGCGCCGCTGTCGAGCGCCGCAGACAAGTACGTTCCCCGTCATCACCGGGTCAATTAGAAGCACTCGCACCGCCAGTCGAGCGGGAGTTGATGG
>CAZMNG010000028.1:5831-13812 GCA_964567505.1 uncultured Chthoniobacterales bacterium | reverse complement strand
GCCGCATCCGGTCCAACAACACCCTCCGTGCGAGCGAATACCCATTGGTGTGCAAGCCGCTCGAGGGCAAACCGATCAATACATCGGATGAAACTATCCGACGTCCATCCAGGATCCGGGGCCGGTCAACGAGGCCGACAATGCAGCCCGCAAGATCGTATTCCCCGGTATGATACAACCCTGGGAGTTGGGCGGTCTCTCCGCCGATCAACGCGCAGCCGCCTTCTGTGCACGCCTTTGTAAACCCGGAAATCAACTGATCGAATACGGGCGGATCCAGGCGCTCGGCGCCGATGTAATCGAGGAAAAACAGAGGTTGCGCGCCCGTAACGGCGATGTCGTTGATGCAATGATTAACGAGGTCCTGGGCAACGGTCGAATGCCGTCCAAGTGCAATCGCAATCTTCAGTTTCGTCCCAACCCCGTCGATGCTCGAGACCAGCACCGGCTCTTTCATTCCTTTGAAATTTGCCTTGAACAACCCGCCGAACCCGCCAATCCGGCCCAGAACTTCGGGACCGAACGTGGCGCGGACCTTCTCGTGAAGACCCCTCTTGACGCGATTCCCCAGCTCGATGTCGACGCCGGCTGCGGCGTACGCCTTTCGCTTCTCAACCTTTCTCATTTCAACCCGGCAAAAAGCTCAGGATGCGCAGCGGATTCACTCAGCGCTCGTGACCGTGCGCTCCGCCGTTCGATGATGAATTTGTCGAGCTCGCGATCGATTGCGACCGGGTATTGCCCGTTAAAACAGGCAAGACAAAATTCGCTCATGGGCAATCCGGTGGCTCGCACCATGCCTTCAATATCGAGGTAACCGATTGAATCGACTTCGAGGTAGGCGGCCATCTCATCGGTCTTGAACTGGTTTGCCAGGAGATTCTTCGGGTCGGGAAAATCGATCCCGTAATAGCAGGCGTATTTGTGCGGTGGGCAACTGATCCGCAAATGCACTTCCTTGGCGCCCGCTTCCCGGAGGCTCACAACGCGCGCCCGGGCGGTCGTGCCGCGTACGACCGAATCGTCCACCACCACCACACGCTTCCCTTTTACCAGCTCCTTGATCAGGTTCAGCTTCACTCGGACGTTGAAATCGCGGATCAACTGTGTCGGCTGCAGAAAGGTCCGGCCGATATAGTGGTTTCGGACAAATGCGGGCTCGTACGGGATATCAAGCTCGTGACTAAAACCGAGCGCCGCATAATTGCCCGAATCAGGGACCGGTACAACGATATCCGCCTCAATCGGATGCAGGCGGGCAAGTTCAATACCCATTGCGACGCGGGCTTTACTGACATTCAGATCGCTGATCAGGCTGTCCGGACGCGCGAAATAGACGAACTCGAAGATGCAAAACGCTTTGCGTTCTTCCTTGAACGGCCACTCCGACCGGATGCCGTCGTCGTTAATGATCACCACTTCGCCCGGCTCAATTTCGCGGATATATTCCGCATGAATGAGATCAAGGGCACAAGTTTCGGAAGCCAGGATGAACGCGTCGTCCAATTTGCCTAACACGAGCGGACGAAACCCGAATGGGTCGCGCACACCGATAATCTCCTCTTCTCCCATGAGCACGAGCGAGAACGCACCGTGCACCTGGCGTAACGCGCTCAGGACATTTTTCGGTCCGGTCTGGCGGGCAAGCAAATGCAAAATAATCTCGCTGTCGACAGTCGTTTGAAAAATTGAACCGTTTGCCTCCAGCTCCTCGCGCAACGCCGCGGCGTTGACCAGATTTCCGTTATGGGCGATTGCCAGTTGGCCTCTGGCACAATCGACCACCAACGGCTGCGCGTTCTTCAGTGTGCTCGACCCGCTGGTAGAATAGCGGACGTGACCGATTGCTCTGGTGCCCACGCTCAGTTGTTGCAGATCCTTTTCCAGGAATACCTGAGAGACCAGACCCATCCCGCGGTGCACGTTAAAGGGCTCATGCGAGGCGGCGGCACTCACCATGCCGGCGCTCTCCTGACCTCGATGCTGCAACGCAAAGAGTCCGTAATAGGTCAGCAGCGCCGCTTCCGGGTGACCATAGACGGCGAAAACGCCGCACTCATGTGTTGGCTTATCGGAGGTGTTCACGTTTTCAGTGGCTCATCGCGCGTTCGATCGCAAAGTACCACGCTTGATGCAGTTCAGCTATATTCCAACGGAGCGCGTCACGCTGCGTTGTCACGACCAAGTCGGATCCACCCACCGACCCAATCCGACGAAAGGGTATATTCGCGGCTGCACACGCTGCTTCCGTCGCCCCGGCATTCTCAGGTCCGACAGAGATGACGACTCTGGACTGGGATTCATTAAACAGAAGCTGGTCGGTGCGCTCCGACCAATCTTGAAACGTCACGGAGGCACCGATTCGCTGTTCGCCACTGATGCAACACTCGGCCAGAGCCACGCCGAGGCCGCCCTCCGAACAGTCGTGGGCGCTCTTCACAAACCCGCGCTGGATCGATCCGCGCACGGCTGCCTGGACATTCAATTCCAGTTCGTCATTCAACCGGGGAGGCTGAAACTCTTTTCGACCATGGACAACGGCGAGGTACTGGCTCGCACCTAGTTCATCCCCGATCGGGCCGATCAGATAAATCACATCCGACGCGTCTCGAAAATATTGCCGTGTAATCCAGCGCTCATCCGCAATCAGACCCACCATCCCGACAGTCGGAGTTGGGTCAATTGAGCCGCCCGGATTCTGATTATATAAGCTCACGTTCCCGCCGGTCACGGGAGTATCGAATGTTCGACATGCTTCCGCCAGACCTTCGACGGCTTCGCGTAGCTGCCAGAAATTTTCCGGTTGATACGGATTCCCAAAATTCAGGTTGTCGGTCACTGCGAGCGGCGTGGCTCCCGAACAGGCGAGGTTGCGAGCCGCTTCGGCAACCGCGATCCGTGCCCCTTGACGCGGGTTGAGCCTGCAGTAAAGACCGTTGCAGTCGGATGTCGCGGCCAGATACTTGTCCGCTTCCCGGATATAGAACACCGCCGCGTCGGAACCGGGCGGCACGACTGTTCCTGCCCGCACGGTGTGATCGTACTGCCGGTAAATCCAGTTCTTCGACGCGATCGTCGGGTGGGCAAGAAGCTGGATCAGGCTCTCGTGCGAATCGGCCGGCGAAATGTCCTCCATGCGCAGATCAGGCACAGCCGGCCCTGCCGCCGCTTCCCGGGTGTAAACCGGAGCGTCGTCCGCGAGTTTGGCAGCGCGAATCTCGACTTCGACACGCCCATGATCCAGGACCCGCATGAAACCGTCATCGGTCACTTCGCCGACACAGGCGTATGGCAGATCCCACTTATCGAAAATCTTTTTCACGGTCTCCTCGCGGCCACGTTCAACAATGATCAACATCCGTTCCTGCGATTCGCTCAGAAGAATCTCATAGGGGGTCATCCCCGGTTCCCGTTGGGGAACGAGCGCCAGATCGATTTGCACGCCGGTACCGCCACGGCTCGCGGTCTCGCAAGTCGAGCAGGTCAGGCCCGCTGCGCCCATATCCTGGATGCCGGCAACGCAGCCGCTCGCCAGCAGTTCAAGACAGGCTTCCAGCAGAAGCTTCCCTTTGAACGGGTCCCCGACCTGGACCGCCGGCCGGTCCTGTTTCGATTCCTCCGTCAGATCGCGTGACGCAAACGCGGCGCCCGCCAACCCGTCTCGGCCGGTCTCTGAGCCGACGTAAAAAACCGGATTCCCAACACCTTTTGCAGCGCCGCGCGCAATCTGTGAATGGCGAAGAATTCCGAGGCAGAACACGTTTACAAGCGGGTTCCCCTCGTACGATTCATCAAAATAAACCTCGCCCCCGATCGTCGGTATTCCGACGCAGTTGCCGTAATGGGAGATCCCGGCGACGACGCCGGAAAACAGCCGTCTGTTCTTACGGGCAGCCGGCGTCGTTCCCTGGATCGGCCCGAACCGGAGCGAATCGAGCAGGAACACCGGGCGCGCACCCATCGTAAAAATGTCCCGAATGATCCCGCCGACTCCGGTTGCCGCACCCTGGAAAGGTTCAACGGCGCTTGGATGGTTGTGGCTCTCCATCTTGAACGCGACAGCCCACCCGTCCCCGATATCGATCACGCCCGCATTTTCTTCGCCTGCCTTCACCAGAACGCGCGGACCGGTCGTCGGAAATTTTTTCAGTTCGAGCCGGGTGTTTTTGTACGAACAGTGCTCGCTCCACATCACCGAAAAAACCCCAAGCTCGGTGAAATTCGGTTCCCGGCCCAGAATCGCCTTGATACGACCGTACTCTTCTTCCGTTAAGCCATGACTGCGGACCAGCGCTGGAGTGACCTCGGTGACCATTTATCGGACGGCCAGTGGTTCCAACGCCTCGACCAGCGAACCAAATATCAGTTTCCCATCTTCGCTGCCCAGATTCGGGTCCCATGCGCGGTCCGGATGCGGCATCATTCCAACCACGTTTCGAGCTTCGTTGCAGATCCCGGCAATATTGCGCAACGACCCATTCGGATTCGATGCCGGCGTCTCGTTTCCTGACTGGTCGACGTAGCGGAAGACCACCCGATGATTTGCCTCGAGTGCGTCGATCGTCCGAACATCGGCAAAATAAGAACCTTCCCCGTGCGCAACCGGCATCCGCAGCACTCTGCCCTGCTTGATCTTTGCCGTGAAAGGGGTGTCACCGGTCTCGACTCGCAACCAGACCGGCTTACAGACAAACCGCAATGAACTGTTTCGGATCAACGCACCCGGCAGTAATCCCGCCTCACAAAGTATCTGGAATCCGTTGCAAACTCCGATCACGGGCATTCCATCAGACGCCGCCGTGATGACCGCCTTCATAATCGGCGAAAACCGGGCAATTGCACCGCATCGAAGATAGTCCCCGTAGGAAAATCCGCCTGGCAAAACGACCGCGTCAAAGCCGGAGAGCGAGGTTTCCTTGTGCCAAAGATACTCGGCCGGAACCTGCAGTCCATCCGTCAACGCGCGCAAACAATCCTGATCGCAGTTTGACCCTGGAAACTGAACAACTGCGATTTTCATAGTTTTCTCATTCAGAGACGATGAATCGTGTACTCTTCGATGACGGGATTCGAGAGCAGATCGAGACAGACTTCTTGCAGTTTAGTTTCGGTCGGCGGTGCCTTGAACTCGAGTTCAAGCAATTTGCCGACACGCACTGAATCGATCGTCTCCAAACCGGCGTCCTTCAACGCGTTCCTCACGGCAACCCCTTGAGGATCCAAAACGCTTTGCTTAGGCATCACGACGACCTGCACCTTCATGAGAGCATTCACAATCGAGAATCAACCCCAATTCCACAAGCGAAAATTCGCACCCGTTTAAAGGAGAATAAAGGAGAACGGGCTTGCAGTCTGTCCTCCATTACGTGGGGCGCAAATAAGTCGGCAGAGTTCAATCGAACCTTGAACCTCGAACCTTGAACCTTGAACCTTGAACCTCGAACCTTGAACCTCGAACCTCGAACCTCGAACCTCGAACCTCGAACCTCGAACCTCGAACCTCAAACCTCGAACCTCGAACCTTGAACCCTCAGACCTCGAACCCGGAACGGCGAACGGTGACCGCGCAATGCAATCAACAATTCGTTGCATTTCCACCGGGACACGAGACTGGACACCGGAGACTCAACTGGTACACTCCGAACATATGCCACCCTTGCGGAACTGGCTCGCATTGAGCGTAATCGCGTTGGCTTCAGCCCTCTCAGCATTTGCCGACGAACAACCTGCTGCCAACACGCAGGCTGCGGAGTCCACTCCGCTCTCGGCGGACGAAATGAAGAACGCGGCTTCCGTGGATTCGTTGACCATCCCGACCCCAGGCGAGTTTTTTGTAGCGATCGAGAAAGAGGGCAAACCCAATTGGTCCTCCCAATATCGACCGCCTGTTTCAATCAATTCTACCGATCGCGCGCAGATCGCGCTCAACCTTGGAACGCTCATCGCTGACGGGTACATCGCCGTCGAGGCGCATGACGGGCAACAGGTTAAAAATGTCGGCAAAGACGTGCTCGCACTTGCCAAAAAACTTAGTGTATCCCAGAGCGTGCTCGCTCGCAGTGAGAGCATTGCCCAATTCGCTGAGAACAATCAATGGGACCAGTTGAACGAAGAATTGGAGGCGACCCAGAACGAGGTCAAGAAAGCGCTCGAAGAAAACCGCGATACCGATCTGATCACGCTCGTCAGTGTCGGTGGCTGGATCCGGGGAACAGAAGTCGTGACCGGGCTTTTGGTGGAGAACTACGACGCAGAAGACGCTAAATTGCTCCGGCAACCTGCCTTGGTGAGTTTCCTGAAAAGCAAACTTGCGGCGCTGCCCGATAAGATCCAGAAAGATCCCCTGGTCCAGAACTTAAGCCGCGAGATCGACGGAATTCAAAAGATGGTTTCATTCCCGGTCGATCATGTGCCGACACCGGACGAGGTCAAGAACCTCAACCTTGCCGCCGGAAAACTAACCAAAGAAATTGGAGGTCCGGAATGACGCGTTTCATTCTAACGATATTTGCCGCCTGCCTCATCGCGACATCGCTAAGCTTTGCGGATACAGACGCGCAGGTCACCGCGCGCAGTGATGCGATCGACTTGGCCGGAGCATTTCAAAACGACGGCTTCAAGATTCGGGACGGCGATTATTTTGGCCAGCTGGATAAGGGTCAGGCCAAGGTCGTTTCCGTCAATCTCTATAGCGGCAACGCCTATTGGTTCTCAGCATCGACAGGCCAGAAGAGTGATAAACTGAAAGTTTCGATTTTCGATGACACTGGAAAGCCGGTCAGCTATCTTCCATACCAAAATGGACCCCGTGCGGCGGCCGGATTCAGCCCGGATTCAAGTGGTCTGTATTACGTGAAAGTTGCATTGGAGGAGGGCCAGAACTCCACCTTTTGCTTGATTTACTCTTACAAATAAAATCTTCTGGCCAACCTCATGCCAACGGATTTGCCCAGGGTGTCCGAGAGGACTTCAGGACCAACGGTTAAACAGTTCTCGATCTTCCTCCAGAACAAGGTTGGAGCGTTGCTTGAGGTAGTGAAGCTCCTGAACGCGAATAATGTCCAGGTGATCGCGCTGAATTCTCAGGATTCAACCGATTCCGCTATCGTGCGAATCATCGTGAGCGACCCTGAAAGTGTCGAAGACCTTTTTGACCTTCACGAGATTGCCTACAGCATATCGGAAATGCTCGTCGTCGAAATGAAAGAAGTCGCAACAGACCTCAAACGGGTCCTTCAAACTCTTCTGATGGCGGAAGTCAACATCCACGTCTGTTATCCGATTCTCATCCGCCCGCACGGTCGATCTGCCATGGCGCTCCACGTCGACGACCAGGAATGCAGTTACTCGGTTCTGGCTGGCGAAGGCTTTAAAATACTTAATCAGGCCGACCTTTCACGGTGAGCGAGCGAAGAAAGCCGCGGATTGCACAGATTCAGCTCAGCAAAGCCACAGATTTCACTGATTGAAGACGGGAAAGCCACAGATTACACAGATTTCACAGATCAGGGCAACCAATGGCGGCGTCTGGAGAGACTCAGCGGATTTGGATTGTACGCGCCGGGAGTGGTAGCTCGCCGAGAACCGTTTCTGGCTCTCACCCGGTGCAACGCCTCAGGACTGAGCCACTGATTTCACAAAGACCGGAAAGCCACAGATTACACAGATTTCACAGATCAGGGCAACCAATGGCGGCACCGGGTGACACGCGGCGGTGTTGGATTTTGCTCGTGAATAGTGGTCTCCCGCCGGGAACCGTATCTCTCTCACGTGCCCCAATTTTGGTCCCTTCTGTGAAATCTGTGGCTTTCCCCTCTTCAGTCTGTGCAATCTGTGGCACACACATTGGTAGGGACGACCGGAGAGGAATTGGCCCCGATGCGCAGAAAAACGGCGGTGTTGGGTTTCGCACGTGCAAGGTGGCTGCCCGCCGGGAACCGTATCTCTCTCACGTGCCCCAATTTTGGTCCCTTCTGTGAAA
>CAZMNG010000028.1:0-5731 GCA_964567505.1 uncultured Chthoniobacterales bacterium | reverse complement strand
TCTGTGTAATCTGTGGCTTTCCCCTCTTCAATCTGTGCAATCAGTGGCACACACATTGGCAGGGACGACCGGAGAGCATTTGGGCCCCGATGCGCAGAAAAAACGGCGGCGTTGCATTCCGCGCGTGCAACGTGCCTGCCCGCCGGGAACCGTCTCTCCCTCACACGTGCCCTAAGTTTGACCCCTTCTGTGTAATCTGTGGCTTTCCCCTCTTCGATCTGTGCAATCAGTGGCAAATTGCCCTTCAGAAAATGAAGCGCCGAAATTCCACGCTTTTGCGTCCGAAGTTGAGTAGCAATCCCTTTTTGAGTCCTGTTGCTTTCAGGTAGTGAATGATCTGAGCTTTTTCGAACTCTCCGAGATCGGATTTTGCCTTTATTTCCAGGACAACAGCATTGTAGCAGACGAAATCTGCGCGGTACGTCGTTTTCAAGTATTCGTCTTTGTAGCGAATAGGAAGTGGAACTTCGCGCTCGAACTGAACGTCCTGCAGGCCGAGTTCCAGTGCCAATGCCTCGTGGTAGACAGCCTCCAGAAAACCCGATCCCAACTCCCGATGAACCTCAAACGCCGCGCCCAGAATTGCTCGCGTTAACGGATCTCGATCGCCAGACATTCACAGAATATAACACAAATATTAAATGTGTCTATTACGGACCTGAATTCCACGCCCAAACCCTGATCCGCCACCGTTATCCTCGCGCTGAATTTCCCTCATCTGTGAAATCTGTGTAATCTGTGGCTGTTCCCCTCTTCGATCTACGCAATCTGTGGCTCGCTTACCCTGAATCTGTGCAATCTGTGGCGAAGCTCAGACTTTAACCCCGAGATCCCCGAACGCTTTCTCAAACGCTTCGTGGTGTTTTACGTCGTACTGAATTGCATTCAAGCCGGCCTCTGTGGCTGAATGCACGTTCACGGCGAGATCGTCCACAAATGCCGTCGTCGCCGGATTTACCCCAAATTGTTTCACGGCGATCTCGAAAATCTTCCGATCGGGTTTTGCGCACTTTACCCGGAACGAATAAACCCCGTCCGCAAAATGTCCAAACACATCATAATTCTGCCTTAGATACGCCAGGTGAAGATCTGAGATGTTCGAAATCAGAAAGAGCGGATATCTCCCCTTAAGATCCGCGACCGTTCGTTCCATTGCCGGGTTCGCACTGAAAATGCTGTTCCAGAGAGCGACAAACTCAGCGTGATCGCCCAGGAACCCGATCATCGACTTCGCGATGGATGAAAGCTCTTCTCCGGTCAACTCTCCCAGGTCAAGCCGCCTGATCTCCTTTCTGAACTCGGCCACGGCCGTACCGGAAAAATTCGTACACCGGCTCGACAGGCGGGTTTCGGCAGGGCGCCAATCGAACGGAACAAGCACGTTCCCGATATCGAAAATCAGCGCGTCGATACTCATCAGGCGCGCTGCACTTTGAACGTTGGAATCTGAATTATCTCCTTGACGGGCTGTTCAGCCGCGAAATCAAACCGAGCAGATCGCTCGAGGTCGCCGTAACCAAATCCAATCCGATGATCCCGATAGAGCGTGATCGCAACATCCCGATTTACACGGATACATTGTTTGATTGTTTCCGGATCTTTCTCGCAGAACAAAACCGTTTTCCAGGAAAAGATGTGCTTCGGCTTATGGAAATCGCTATTGGCCACAAACGGCAATCTCTTGAGACCGATCGGATTAAAAAGGTCATCCCGGTTCGCCACCTCCCAGGCGTCCAGCAGCGGCGCGTACCGATCGATGTTCTCCCAAAAATAAAGCGTGTTTTTGCCCCAGTGCGTGCTGACCTCGTGCGGATGTGACGCGATCGCCAAGGCGCCCTGGCTGTGAATTTCTGCAATCGTCTGCGTCATGCCTAGTCCAGGATCAATCGGCCGTTTCAGATCGATCGCAAGCAGATGAGCAGAACTTCGTTTCGTCAGCCCGTCCTTGTTGAATTCAAGACCGGTCATCAAAATCATCTCGTATTTTTCGCGTGCCCGCTTTTTTTCGCGTTCGATCGTTTCGAAGTATTCGTCGACTTCATCGACGGTCAGCACCATCCCGGTCAGATTCGTCATCTTTCCGATCAAGCTGGTGTGATCGCAGATGTGGTCCGTGACACACAGCGCGTCAAGACTCCGTTGCCCATAAAAATCAACAAGCTCACGAATGGTCAGTTTTCCGTCCGAGAAAATGCTGTGCGTGTGGAGATCGCACAGCAGAATGGAGCGGCCATCTTTCCCTTTGGAATCCGCCCGGAGAAAATGTTGAAGTTTCTTCGGAGGCGCATTTTCTGGCGAAGCCAGTTCGAGAATAAACCGGGCGATCTGCAGCGATGCGTCCGGTTTACTCAGCTTCGAAATATTCGCTACCCAGTTCTTCAATCCCTTTTCGCGCTGGCTGAACGCCGTGTCGAGTGCGTCCAGAATTGAATCGGGATCCGGCGCAAGGCAGCCGCAGTCGTTCTCGACAATCAAACGCGCATTCCCCTCTTCCTGGCCGGGTACGACCTGGCTGATGATCACCGGAGTCTTCGCCGCAATCGCTTCCTGCACCGTTGCGCCGCCCGCCTTCGTTATGACCAGATGATGGCTCGTCAAAAGTTCCGGCATGCGCGTAGTCCAGCCGAGAATTTCGACCGCGTGCGCCGGTACTTTGACTTCGTTTTCGATCTCTCTGCGCAAAGCCCGGTCTCGGCCCACGGTAATCGTTAGCCGGATATCGGTGCGCTCGCAGAGACGCCGCACCAATGCCGGGGCCTCCTTTTTACCGGAGTTGATCAGATAAAGAACGCGCCGCGGTTCTTTCTCGTCGCTGAAATAACGAGTCTCCTTGATCTCGGCAAACCGGTACGTCACCGGAAACCCGAAAATGCGGATCTGTTGCTCCGGGACACCACCATTGCGCAGAGCGTTCGCCGTATCCTCATTGGCGACCAGGAAATAGTCGCTGGCGCACCGGTACCAGATTGAGTTTACCGTGATCGAATCGGTGATGACGGTGATCTGAGAAAACGATTTGGGTCGCCCATCCGAATAGATCGCGTCAATGACGTAGTTGTAGATCGGGTAAGTCGAAACAACGGCGTCCGGTTCCAGTTCGCTCAGCAGATCGCTCATCGCGCGTTTCATCTTGGCGAGCATTGCCATGTTCGACTCCACGAACTGCGTTCCGTTGATGACGTTGTAGATTTTCCCCCAAACCCTTGGCGTACGGTTAATGGCGGCAATGTACGCTTTTCGAGCCCAATCGTTCAGTTTACCGTAGCAGGTATCAAAGAGATCGAGTACCTCCACTTTAGCTTCATCGGGGGCGATATGTTCAATCGCATCTCGGACGTTCCTTGCCGCTGTGTTGTGTCCCTCGCCAAAACCGGCGGTAAAGATCAGGATTTTCTTCATCGATCTGGAAAAAAGTGGCGGAGCCGTTTACTTTCCCGCGCCTGCATTTGCTTAGATACATCAAAACGGGTCGAGATTAAACGATGCAGACCAACCCCGCCAGAGATTTTGGCGAACGCGGGCGCGTCTGAGATCGCGGCGCCGCACCGGGCACACCCGCTGATTCGACGACTGGGCAGAGTGAAGGAGTAACGATTGGATTTTTATCATCTCCGTACAATCCGTTCTCGTGTGCGAAGGCCGAATATTCTCCTGTTCGCGGCATTCTTCTTGATCACTCTGACTTCGAATCTCGCAGTTTCCCAGCAGACCGATGACGAGAAACATCTGCGCGAACTGTTCCTGAAGAGCCGGCAAGAAATGCAAATCGTTCCGAGCCCGACTCCGTCGCCGAAACCGACACCGACCCCTGCATCCACTCCGCGGCGGCACCCCACCCATGCGGCAACACCAGAACCAACCGCGGCCGCCTCCCAATCGGAGGGCGAGCAAGACGAATCCACGCCGACGCCGGCGCCTCCACCGCGTCCCGCACCAACCAGAACGCAAGTCGAATCAACCCCGCCGGTCGAGCGCGAAATCGCGACTCCGGTCCCAACGCCGACCCCCAAGCGCAAACACCACTGGTTCTTTTTCGGTGGCCATGACGACGATGATTCGATCATTGTCCAAAAATCCGGAGCCGAAGATTCACGAAACCTGGTTCCCGCACCTGGCGGCGGGGGTGTGCAGTGGCATTATCTGACGCCCGCCGTTCGACAGGCTATCGACGACGCGCGTGTCGCGCGGAACCGGTGGAAATACATTATTGTCCACAACAGCGGTACCCGTCAGGGCAACGCTCGCATTTTCGATTATTACCATCGATACGTGCGCAAGATGCCAAACGGTCTGGCTTACCATTTTGTGATCGGCAACGGCACCTCCTCCGGAAACGGCCAGATCGAGATCGGAAATCGATGGGTGCGGCAACTCAATGGCGGCCACGTTCACAGCGATTACCTGAACTATATCTCTCTCGGAATCTGCCTCGTCGGCGACTTCAATCGAGATTTGCCGACGAAAGCGGAGTACGAAGCGCTCGACGAACTGATTCGGTATCTGCGGCGTCGAGTCGGCAAAGTCGACGGACGATATTCAATCGTCCGAGGTCATAAAGAGATCAATCCGCGCCCCACCGATTGCCCCGGCAACCGCTTCCCGCTGACCTGGCTCCACCGCGCATTCCCCGATTAGCTGGAGGGCGCGGAGGCGCGGGGGGACACAGAGAGGAAGGTTCACCACTGATTTGTGGTATCTTCTCTGGATGCACGTCGGAATTACCGGAGCGACCGGGTTCATCGGGCAGCGGGTTGTTCAGGATGCACTCGCCCGCGGGTATCGTGTCACGCCGTTCTCGAGAAAGCCGGCAACGCAATTCCCGGGCTGCGAACCGGCGCGCTTCTTTGGCCAGGGCATGGATGTGAACCAACTCGATGCCGTGATTCATCTCGCAGGCGAGTCTATTTTTGGTCTCTGGACAAAGCAAAAACGAGACAAGATCCTCCGGAGCCGCGTGGACGGAGTTCAATGGATTGTTGCCGCACTCGGGCGGTCAACTCATCCACCGGCTGTTCTGATCACTGCGTCCGGCGTTGACATCTACGGGGATCGCGCAGAAGAATCGCTGACCGAGGCGAGCTCGATCGATTCAACCAGTTTCCTTGCCCAGGTCGCCGATGCTCTCGAGAAAGCAGGTTCCGGCGTGGAAACCGCAGGCCTCCGTTATGTTCCTGTCCGGATCGCAATGGTACTGGGCCCGAACGATGGCGCGCTCCGGATCATGAAAACCGGGTTTCAGCTTGGTCTGGGTGGCAGAATCGGGTCCGGAAAGCAGTGGATGCCCTGGATCCATATCGCGGACATCTCGGCACTCATTCTTCACGCAGTCGAAACCGAGTCGATCCGCGGGCCGATGAACGGCGTGTCCCCCAACCCGGTTCGCAATCGTGAATTCACGAAACTGATGGGCGAACGACTCCACCGCCCGACGATCTTCACCGTTCCCGAATTTGCGTTGCGGATGCTTCCGGGGCACCAGGGGTCGCTGGTCCTCAACAGCCAGCGCATCGTTCCGGCCGTCGCTCTTCGAACCGGCTTCCATTTCCGGTTCCCCGAGTTGCGAGCCGCTCTTGAGGACGCTTTGAGCTAGCCTTCTTTACGTTCGTTCCATTCCCCACGGACAACTCCCACCGACAAAATTACCGTGCTGTTGCTCCCGTCGTGGTGAATCGTTCTTACCGTGCCCGCTTTATCACCGCTCGCCCCCGTCTCGTTGCAGAATACAATCGCG
>CAZMNG010000027.1:0-13903 GCA_964567505.1 uncultured Chthoniobacterales bacterium | reverse complement strand
ATCATCCCTTTCGAAGACCGTCACTTCGTGGCCGGCGCGATTCAGTTGTTGCGCCGCGGCGAGTCCTGCCGGGCCGCTTCCGACGATGGCGACACGTTTCCCGGTCCGGATTGCCGGCGGTTCCGGAATGATCCAACCTTCCGCCCAGCCGCGATCCACGATCGCGCGCTCAATGCTTTTGATGGTGACCGGTTCGTTATTGTAGGCAAGAACGCAGGCAGGTTCGCAAGGCGCAGGGCAGGTATAGCCGGTGAACTCTGGAAAATTGTTGGTCGCATGCAAGCGCGCCAGAGCGCCGCGCCAATCTCCGCGTGAAACCAGATCGTTGAAATCGGGGATTATATTGCCGATCGGACATCCCCCCATACAGGTTGGCACCCCGCAGTCCATACAGCGCGTGCCCTGTTCGCGCAGTTGTGCCTCGTCCCATTCTTTCGCGTAGACTTCGTCGTAATCGGCAGTCCGTGTGGCCGGGTCCCGGTAAGCGATCGGGTTCCGAGCATATTTCAAAAAACCGTTGGGGTGATCGTCTGCCATGGCATCGACTGTCGTTGGATGATCTCTGGTTCGTTTCTCAGGCCACTTTCCTTCGTTCAGCCGGGGATGGCGGAGCGAGGCGGACATCTTTTCCTCCGGCCAGATGACGCTGAACGACATCTGCATACGCGGATGGAATGACCTTCAGGAACTTCGGGGAATAACCCTCCCAGTTGTCCAGAATCTTCTTCGCCTTGGGGCTGTTGGTGTAGATCACATGATTTGCGAGCAGACGCTTGACCAATTCGACATCGCGTTCATCGCCGAACTCATCAATCCGGACCATGGCTGGATTCAGCTGCGAACGGAAGCAGCCCTCTTCGTCCAGCACAAAGGCTTCGCCGCCGCTCATCCCGGCTCCGAAGTTCTTTCCGGTTTTCCCCAGAATCACAACGACACCGCTCGTCATGTACTCGCATCCGTGATCTCCAATCCCTTCCACAACCGCCATCGCGCCGGAGTTACGGACTGCAAATCGTTCGCCCGCCATCCCGTTAAAATAGGCTTCGCCGCTGGTCGCACCGTACAAGACCACGTTCCCGACAATGATATTCTGCGATGCAACAAATGAAGCGCCTTTTGGCGTGTCCACCGTTATTCGTCCCCCAGAGAGACCTTTGCCGACGTAGTCGTTGGCGACGCCCTCCAGATGCAGACTGACTCCAGGGGCAAGAAATGCCCCGAAACTTTGGCCGGCCGCCCCGGAAAACTGAATCTGGATCGTGTCGCGTGGCAGTCCTTTGGATCCAAATTTCTTTGCGACCGCTGAACTGAGCATCGTGCCGGCTGTGCGATCGGAATTCTTGATCGGCATCTCGATCACAACCGGTTCACAACGTTCCAGCGCCGGCGCTGCGAGTTCGATCAGCCGGTGATCGAGTTTTCCATCGAGCTTGTGACTCTGTTCGCGGATTTTTCGAGGAACATCGTGAGACGGTTGCTGGTAAAGCAACTGTGATATATCGACCAGCCCATGTGTCGGGTGGATCTTTGAACGCTGACGCAGCTTGTCAACGCGTCCGATCATTTCATCCATTGTTCGGAAGCCAAGGTGGGCCATCAGCTCGCGAACCTCGTGCGCAACGAACCGCATGTAATTGACCAAATGGCCCGGTTTCCCCGCAAACTTGGCGCGCAAGCTCGGATCCTGGGTCGCGATCCCGACCGAGCAAGTGTTGCAATGACATTTGCGGAGCATCACGCATCCTAGCGCGACCAGGGGAGCAGTGCCGAACCCGAACTCTTCGGCGCCGAGCAGCGCCGCAATCGCGACGTCTCGTCCGGTTTTCAAACCGCCGTCTGCGCGGACTCGAATCCGGGATCGGAGATTGTTCGCGAGTAAAACCTGCTGTGTCTCCGCCAACCCGAGTTCCCACGGAGCCCCGGCCGATTTGATAGAGGTCTTGATCGCGGCGCCGGTTCCCCCGGAGTCACCGGCAATGAGGACAGCGTCCGCGCGCGCTTTTGCGACGCCGGCTGCAATCGTTCCGACGCCGGCTTCGGAGACAAGTTTCACGTGAATCTCGGCCGCCGGATTTGCGCATTTCAGGTCGTGGATAAGCTGGGCGAGATCCTCGATTGAATAAATGTCGTGGTGCGGGGGCGGGGAAATCAGGCCGACTCCAGGCGTCGTGAATCGGACCGATGCGATCTCTTCGTTCACCTTCGGGCCCGGCAGTTCACCGCCTTCGCCCGGCTTGGCGCCTTGCGCCATCTTGATCTCAATCTGCTTGGCCCGGGCCAGATAGTTGATCGTCACGCCGAACCGGCCGCTGGCAACCTGTTTCATCGAACACTCCCGCTCGGTTCCAAATCGTTCGATCTGTTCGCCGCCTTCCCCTGTGCCCGATTTGCCGCCGATCCGGTTCATTGCGATCGCGAGCGCTTCGTGCGCCTCGGTGCTGAGTGCACCGAGCGACATCGAACCGGTAGAGAACCGTTTCCAGATTTCTTCGACTGCTTCGACTTCGTTGATCGGGATCGACTCGTGCTCGTCGATCTCGAACTCAAGGAGGCCACGAATTGTCTGCAACCGCTCGTCCTGGTCGTTCAAATAGGAAGCAAACTCGCGGTAGGCGTCGTAGTTCCCAGTCCGGACTGCGTACTGGAGCTTGGCGACCGTCGTCGGGTTCCATTGATGCAGCTCACCGTCCCGGCGCCAATAGAGCTCGCCTCCAGGATCCAGCGGAAGGTTTCCGATGATTTTGTTGCCGAAGGCCATTTCGTGCTGCTCGAGGATCTCGCGTTCAATTTCCTTGAGACCGATCCCTTTCAGATAGCTGCTGGTGCCGGAGAAATATTCCTGCACAAATTCCGGATCGAGGCCGACCGCCTGGAAGCATTGCGCGCCCTTGTAACTTTCGAGGGTCGAAATCCCCATTTTGGACATCACTTTGAGGATGCCGCCCTCGACGGCCTTTTTGAATTTCGTTGCTGCGTCGGATGGATCGCCGCCGAGCCAGTTTTCGCGCGTCATTTGAGCGATACTCTGGTTTGCCAGCCAGGGATAAATCGCGTCTGCGCCGTAGCCGATGAGTGTGCAAAAATGGTGAACTGTACAAGGCTGCGCCGCCTCCAGCACGAGGGCGGCACGCGTCCGGAGACCTTCGCGGATCAGGTGCTGATGCAGTGCGCCGACGGCCAATAGGTTCGGGATGGCAACACGGTCCGGGCCGATCTGCCGATCGGAAAGGATCAAGAGTTCGCATCCATGTTTAATCGATTCGGCAGCCCGCTTGCGAAGATCAACGATCGCGGCTTGGAGCGAGGTCTCTTTCCCGAAGGTCGCGTCCACGATGCAGGAGCGAAATTTTTCGACGTGCTTGATCGCTTCCAGTTCCCGGTAAGTAAGAATCGGCGAATCGAGAAAAAGCTGGCGGCAATGCTCAGGGGTTTCCTCCAGCAGATTGCGTTGCCGGCCGATATGAGTTTCCAGCGAGGTCACGAGGTCTTCTCGGAGATAATCCAGAGGCGGGTTCGAGACCTGGGCAAAGAGCTGCAGAAAATATTGGAACAACGTCTTGTGGCGGCTGGAGAGAATCGCCAGCGGCGTATCATTGCCCATTGAACCGATTGGGTCTTTGCCTTCTTCAGCCATTGGCTGGACGAGGCATCGGAGTGACTCCAGTGTGTAACCGGCAGCCCGCTGATAAGGCGTCAAGTCGCGGATCTCTTCGAACGGCGCTCCCGGCTGAACGATATCTCTCAATCGAACTCGGTATTCAGCCAGCCACGCCGAATAATCGTGTGTCGTCAGTTCCTCGAAAATTTCTTCTTCCGGGACGATCCGCTTCTCAAGCGTGTCGGCCAGGAACATTTCGCCCGGCTTCAACCGGCTCTGGAAAACGATCTCGTGGGCTGGAGTGTCGAGCACACCGGCTTCGCTCGCCATAATGACGATGTTTGACCGGGTCAGGCAGTAGCGGCAGGGGCGAAGTCCATTCCGGTCAAGGATTGCAGCGACTCTGTGTCCGTCGGTTGCCGCGATCAGTGCCGGGCCGTCCCACGGTTCGATAATGGAGGAAAAGTAGTCGTAGAAAGTGCGCCGTTTGCTGTCCATCAGCTTATCTTTGTTCCACGCCTCCGGAATCAGCATCCGAAGCGCGTGCGGCAGACTTCGGCCGGATTCAAGCAGGAGTTCGAGCACGTTATCAAATACGGCGGTGTCACTTTGGGAGTCGGCCGTAATCGGTTTGAGCAATTCGATGTCGTCGCCGAATCGTTCACTGGCGAGCGCCGCTTCACGGGTGCGCATCCGGTTCAGATTTCCGCGAAGCGTATTGATTTCGCCGTTATGAACAACGGTCCGATAAGGGTGGGCGAGTTCCCAGGCGCCGAGTGTATTGGTTCCAAAGCGCGAATGCACAAGCACAAGGGCGCTTTTGACGCGGCTATTCGAGAGGTCCGAATAATACAGCTGCAGCTGGTTGCAGGTCAGGAGCCCTTTGTAAACTATTTTCCGACGGTCCAGTGAGCAGGTATAAAAAAAGTCCTGACCGCAGATCGCGGATTTTTTGACGGCCTTCTCGATCAGGCGCCGTAAAACGTACAACCTTGTGTCCAGCTGCTCTGGGGTCAATGGATCAACCGGTTCGATGAACATCTGGCGGACGGCGGGCTCGGAAAGTAGGGCGGTCCTTCCGAGGTCGGAATTGTCGGTCGGAACCTCGCGCCAATGCACCAGACGGCATCCGGCCTCCCGGCAAACGGTTGTGATCAACTTTTTAAGGCCGATCTGCTTCCACTGGTCTTTCGGAACAAAGAGTTGTCCCACGCCGTAAGAATCAAAGTCGCCCAGAGTCGGGATCTCCGAGTGAAAAAATTCGTGCGGCTTCTGCAGGAGCACCCCCGCACCATCCCCGGTCTTCTCCTCCGCACCTCGAGCGCCTCGATGATCGAGGTTGCAGAGAATTCGCAACCCATCTTCGACAAGCCGATGCGTCTTGGTTCCGTTCAAGTCGATCAACGCACCAACGCCGCACGCGCCGCGGTTCGCACCGATGTAAGGCAGTCCATGTTCCATATTCATTCGCGAGAGGAGCAGAGGCGACGGAGGCGCTTTTGCTGATCGCACCGAGCTATGTTCAGCTCTAGCGCCAACCCATAGCAATTGCTATTCCGAAGCCGCGGCGAGTGTCAGTTGTCAGTGAGGAAATGAGATGTGGGCGGCTAGCTGAAGTCCACTTTACTATGCTACCGATAATCGCATGCATCGCATGTTATGGAGAAGCGATTGCGGTAATTTTTTGTTCTGGATGACAGTATTTAACCAACCTGCACTGTTTCCTGCCGGTTGCATCAATCGAGTCCAACAAAGTTTTTCTGAAATAGGTGTAAATCTTGATAACGTCACCTCAACGGGCATTGCGCCTGCTTGAGTAGCATCCTTTCCCCAAGATAACATATGCTGATTCCAGGACCGGACACTAGCTCCGCGGCGGCGACGTCGACGGGATTGGCCCGGTCCGACTCAACAAGGAGACTTTGAACCGATGACACAGCGACTGACCAATTCGGAGGCGAAGCTCATTGATTATATCAACTTGAAGCTGGCGGCCTTAGGTTGTCCGACATGCGATGCGGGCGACGCCTCACGATTCGAGGAAATGTCCGCATTGTTGGCGCATCAACGCGAAGTCAACCGGCTGCTGGCAAATTATCTTTGCCCGGCCGACCACCGGATTCAGACGTTTCTTTCCAACTTTCTTCACGATGCGCCGCTCGCCAAACTGCCTGCGAGCACATTTGTCCTGGATCGGTACGGTTTGGCGCGGGCGCTTTCCCTGCCGCCGGGCGGTCAGATGTTCACGTCGGATATTGTCAATTCATATCGAGTCAAACAGGGTGTGCTGCACAACCCAAAGAGCGACCGGCGAACGACGGAGGGAATTTTTCATATCGCGGAGGGCGGGTTGCCTGTGCCGGCCGACAAGGTTTCAGTTCCGAAGCGGGTTGCGGGCCGGTTGCTGCAGCTTGCGTGTGCGCCCCCTTCAAGCCTGCTGCAATTGCCGTTTACCTCCGCGCAGGAAAAGCAGGCCGAGTGTTTTGTCTCATTATTGTTAAGGCCGATTGTCAGCCCGGAAGTACCCGGGTTCAGCCCCGAGAAGACGATGGAGATCCGGTTCCTGGCACCAGGGAGTCTGGTCAGCAACCTCGATTTTATCGAAAGCATCTTTGGAAACGCCGGCAACCCATACCTGCCGGAAAATGATGCCGGACTCGATCCGATTCATTGGACCGGACACACCGGCTGCGTCATTCTCGCTCCGCACCTGACAAAGGTGACGAAGAAAGAGTTGGGGCTGCCGCCGGTTGGTGCTGCGTCCGAGAGACGACGCCGCGATGGGATGTGCTGGACAGCGGAGGATGAGCTCTACAACAAGGGTGTCGCATTCAAGCTGACCTTTCGCGACGACTCCGGAACGATTGTTACCGTGATCGCGGATAACTATTTCGGTTATTGCAAGAAAGAGGTTAAAACTCAAATCAGCTATTCCGCGAACCTGTTTGGACTCTGCGAGGAAGAGCATGCGGGTGGGGCGCTGGTATTTCCACAACACGATCTCGGTGACGGATTCAATCCTGAGTTGGGCTCCAATGCTCACGAATACCGATTACAGGACGTGGCCCAGGCGTATCGCGACTTGATCGATGTGCGTCCGGAGGGCTACGCAGTCGATAAACGCTTCCCGGATATCTTTTACATTCCAGAAGATGCCCGGTTGGACATGCACACCCAGACAGTGCGCTGGAACTTCGCCGGCGCTGAATGCACAATCAAACTGCTCCCGCAAAGAACCTACGTGCGCCCTTCCGGGTACAAACTCGAGATGGTGAAACCGCAAGGGGGCCGCGCGTGGCGGATCGTAGGGACCGTTGCGGAGGGAACGCTGTGCCACAAACCCGCGACCGTTTCCGGCGGAGGAAAGTCGGAAATCTCCAAACCGATCACCGATTCGATCATTCGGGGCCCGGTCTATGTATCCGACTTCAAGACCGATTTTGACCGCGTCGAAGAGATGATTAATCGCAATTATGAAGGCCGGTTTCGCGATAAAACCAAAACCCGGCCAAGCCGGCCGATTCTGAGTCCGGATCGATCGCTCGGATCCGTCATCAAACTGCTGACGCCCGCCCCGGATCTCTATTCTGACGAGTACTCCAAGTGGCTCGATTCTATCCCGCAATATCTTCGAGAACTTGTCTTTGTTGTGAAGCGCTTTTATCAACCTAAGTGGGGCGATCAATGGCGTGAGTATTTCAGCGTGGACATTATCAACGGAGTGCCGGGGCACGAACTCAAGTGCGAAAACCGCAGGCTTCTTACCAATTATATGCGGGTCGGGTACGATCAGGATGGAGCATGGCGCACGTTCGGCCTGCGCAAGGATTTCTATCCAGCGTCCAAACTCGCTGTTGAAGACGATATCACGGCCTCGATCACCGTCCCGAGCTCAGCGCTCGAAAACCTGG
Organism: uncultured Chthoniobacterales bacterium; assembly: GCA_964567505.1. Classification (GTDB taxonomy): domain Bacteria; phylum Verrucomicrobiota; class Verrucomicrobiia; order Chthoniobacterales; family JAFAMB01; genus JAFAMB01. Next base: position 6,394 of record CAZMNG010000027.1, on the reverse strand, counting down.
ATCCACATTATCCGAACGCCTCATTCAAGTTTGTAAAAAACTGCGAGCAGCGGCTGTTTCAGAGGCCGGATGACGCGATCCATCCGGGGTACGACAAGCAAACCGAAGCAGACTTTGCCAAACCGGAGACTTTCTTTTCGAACTATGAGGCGTTGAGCGCTGTGGACGGCCGGAAATTGATCGAGAATGCTATCATCTTCGACAAGTTCACCGATCCAATGCAGCGGGTTATCCTCGAATCCGCCACGGCCGCAAATGGGACTTTCTTTGTTTCTACGGCCAACCCGCGCATCGTCGATGGGAAACCGTCAAAAAATCCGAGGTACCTCCAGCTTCGTCCGGATCTCGTGAACCCACGCGACGGTCACCTTGCAGAAATCGGTTCGCGTTTGAACCGGCGTGTCCCGCTTAATAAGGCGCTGCACAGACCTGTCAATGCAGTGTTGCCTGGACGCCGGAACAATCCGCCCGAAGGCCCGATCCGGCCTCTGGCCGTCTTTAACCCGATTCATTACCTCGAGCTGCCTGAACTCTTTATGGAGTTCATCTGCAGCATGACCGGCAAATCTCCGTCAACAACCGGCGCCGGGTCAGAAGGGGCGCTCACGAAGGGACCATTCAATTCGCTGCCGCCGATTATCGATTTGAATGCGGCGCTTGTGTCCTATCTTCTTACCGGCGATGCCGTATTTGTTACTGCGACGGGATACGTCGGCCCGCATTTCCGCGTCGATCACGATATCAGTTTGCTTGTGCCGGAGATCTGGGCACGGATGTCGGTGGAAGAGCGCGACCCCAGGTTTCTCATCGAGGAGGGCTACCTCGAGCGGTGTACCGATTTTGAGCATCATGGCCGCGTCATCGCCGCGAGCCGGCTGGGGTACAGAATCACGATGCGATTCGTGCTGGCTTTCTTCGGCCAGATGTTCAATCACCCAGCAGCACTCTTTACCGAGGAGATGTTACGACCGGAACTTCAGGACCTGCAGATCTTCGTGGACGGCTTGGACAATATCATTTCCGCTCAGAAACGGATTGCCCAGCTCTACTTCAGTGACGGAAGCATTGACCTCGCGTGTCCGCCTTTGCGCGCGCTTCTATCCATCATGCTGGAAGACAAATTTGACGGGAAGGGACTCGACCATCCCGAAATCCGCGCGCTGTTCACACGCGAGCAAATGATCAAAAGCGACTGGTACGCGGACCGTCTCAAGGCCAGGCAGACGGCTGATATCGGCCTCTGGAGCCGCCATGTTCGGAGCTTGAAGGCTTTTCTGGCGAAGGAGAACTATGCAGAGGAAGCAAATCGGCTCGGCATCTCCAGCAGATTGGCCGACGCCCACGAAATGCTGCTGACGGTTAATTCAGCCGATTACCTCTCGAAACTCATTGGCACGATCGGGCTGCAGCCTCTGTGAATTGCGGGCTTGCAAGTCGGCGGTTCTGTAGCGATGGAAGAGCTCATGATTGCCAAGCAACTCTTCGGACGCACCGGGCACGAGAGTACGCGGGTCGTATTTGGCGGAGCATCTTTGTCCAAGGTCACGCAGGATGACGCCGATCAAACGCTTGATGTCCTGATACGCTACGGTGTTAACCACCTTGATCTCGCGGCCGGTTACGGGGATGCCGAGCTGCGGGTCGCTCCGTGGCTTAAAAAATATCCGGGCCGCTTTTTCGTTGCGAGCAAGACGCATCTGAGGACCTACGATGAAGCCAAACGCCAGATTCATCTTTCCCTCCAACGCATGGGTGTGGAGCGATTCGATCTCATTCAACTTCACAGCCTTGCGGACCCGATCGAGTGGGACACTGCGCTGAGTCCCAATGGCGCACTTGAGGCCTGCATCGAAGCGCGCGAACAAGGTTTGGTACGGTTTATTGGTGTAACCGGTCACGGCACTCAAATCGCCGCAACGCATCTGCGCAGCCTGGAGCGTTTCGACTTCGACTCGGTCCTGTTACCGTACAGCTATATCATGATGCAGGATCCGCATTATGCCGCGGTATTCGATCGAGTCGCCGAAGTATGCGCCGAACGTAATGTCGCGATCGTTACGATTAAATCGATCGCACGTCGGCCGTGGTGGGGGCGTGAGCGAAAACGGGCCACCTGGTATGAACCGTTTGAGGATCAGTCCGATATCGACGCGGCCGTGCATTGGGTCCTTTCACGGCCGGGAATTTTCGTGGCGAGCACCGGAGACATTCATCTCATGCCCAAGGTTCTCGATGCAGCAAGCCGCTTTGTTTCGGCTCCAACGGACCGGACAATGATCGAGCAGCGTACCCGGCTCGAGATGGTTCCGCTCTTCGTGTAGAGGGGATCGAAGTTCCGGGTTCGAGGTTCCGGGATCGAGGTCCGAAGTTTCAACTTTTGTGGATGCCTACCCCCGGCGTCCCGAACCGCAAACCGTTGTTCTACAGTTACGAGGGGTGTTTTCGGGAACCATGTAGTATTTAAGCGTTTAATTTGTTGCGATCAAAATTTGCAACCGGACAAAATACATTCACTCGCCGAGGCGGCCGCCAGACAAAGTACCTCTTACTTCGGGGATAGGACACTAGAAAGTAGCATCTGCCATAACTTGTTGTGAACGGTCTATTTTAGATGAAGCGAAAGGAAAATTAACAATTATGCTGGTACCACGTCCGGGGACAGTCTGAATATTAAATGAGCCCTTGAGTTTCCTAACCCTCGCTCGCATGTTGGCCAATCCAAATCCTTCACTGGTCTCAGGCTCTGAAGCCATGCCGGATCCGTTGTCCGTCACTTCGAGAGTCAGGTTCTGCGGCTCGGATCGAAGATATACGCCGATGCTTGTTGATCTGGCGTGCCGCACAGCGTTGCTGATTGCCTCCTGAGCAATTCGCAGCAGATCTTTCCGGACTTCAGCGGGCACGCTTTCGTCGCCCGACAGATTCGAACGAAATGTACAGCGCAGTCTGTCGGGAATACTCGAGCGGTCGACCAAAACGCGGAGAGCCTCGGTTAATCCCGAGGCCCGGACCATCGCCGGTTGTAAGCTCAAAGTGGAGCGGCGCGCTTCGGCGAGGCCGAACCGAGCCAGATCGTCTGCTCGGTGGACATAGCTCAGGATCTCAGCGTCCTTGTCTGTCAGCACTTCCTGGGCCATACCGAGCTGGAGCGAAATCCCTGTAAAACTTTGCGCAAGCGAATCATGGATCTCGCCGGCCAGCCGATCTCTCTCTTCCAGAACTGCCGTTTGGCGGGCCGTTTCAGCGAGTTTGGCAAGCTGGACGGCCAGGCTGGCTTGCGTAGCCAAAGCCCTGGCGATTTCGAGCTCTTCCGGCCGAAATTCGCGGTTCTCCGCAAACCGAAGTCCTAAGATGCCGATTGGCTTGTCTCGCGACAACAACGGGATCAACATCAGAATTTTTACGCCGAGGGAGAGCAAGTAGAGGCGGTAGTCACGTAGAGCAACCGCTTCTGGATCAGCTAAATTGTACACGCCGACGGCTTGCGCATAGGAGTTGGCATCACTTTCACTCAGTGTCCACAGGCCCTCCGGAAGACCGGCTTCCCCGGGAGACATCACTCGGCCGTTCTGGAAGACATATTCCATGTTCCAGCGATTAGTCTCCGCGTTATGCAATCGCAAGGTAGAAGACCAGGCTCCTAACTGTCCGGAAATGGCGGCCATTACCTGGCCTAGGAAGCAGTCCAGATCTGGCACCGTGGCAAGCGCGTCGAGAGACCCTCGCAGCGCCTCGTTTGCCTTGGCGAGTTCAGTCGCTCGCTGCTGCGCGAACAATTCGCGTTCGGACGCTAATTTGGCTTCTAATTCTTCGGCGCGCTTTAAGGCTGTGATATCAGTCGCAATCCCACAAAGCGCGTAGGGTTTGCCCCCGCTATCACGCAAGAGGAATTTTACAACGACGTAACAGTGCTCGCCCCGATCGGAGGGCACCGATTCTTCAAACTGGATTGGAAACCCATTTTCTATCACTTTTCGATCGTTCGCGCGCAACGCTTCGGCGACAGCGTGTCGATGAAAGTCAAAGTCTGTTGTTCCAACAATCGGGTTAACTTCGATATGATAGCGTCGTCTGTATTCGCTGTTAATCAAAACATAGCGGAGATCGAGATCTTTGACGAAAACAACCGCCGTGGTGTTATCAACGATGTCCTGGAGCCGCTGTTCGCTCTTGCGGAGCTCTTCGTTGGCGTCTTTGAGCTCAGCATATAATCTGGCTTGTCCTAACGAAATCGCGGCTTGTGAAGCTAACAATTCCAAAATCGCCAGCCTGCTGGAGGTAAAAACGCCGGGTGCAAGGTTATTCTCAAAGTAAAGGATTGCGATCAGCTCGCCTTGCTTGATCAGAGGAAGGCAGAGGACCGAACGAGGACGTGTTCTACAGATGTATTCGTCCCCTGAAAAAAGGTTCTCGGCCGAAGCATCGCTGAGCGTCACACACTCTTTCGTGCGGGCGACATAACGCAGCAATGAATCCGGTAGGTCGAAGGGTGTTACGGCCGATTGGCGAAAATGAACAGCGACCTTGTTGGGAAGACTTCTGGCTTCGGCTTCGATTCGCTGCTCAGAAACTCCTTGCAGAATCAATAAACCGCGCTCGGCGCCGGCCTGCTCAATCGCTACTCGCATCAGCGTGTCGACCAGTTTCTCGAGGAGAATCTCGCCTGAGATCGCTTGGGAGACTTTGATCACAGTAGCCAGATCCAGGTGCTCGACCGGTGCTCCGATCGTCCCGGTTGGGGAGGTTGGGGTTAGTCCCGCAGGAAGTTGCGGGTGCAATTCATCGAGTTGACGCACTTTGCCCTCTGCGCCCCAACGCTGATAGCAGTACCTGGCATCCCGCAGGTAGGCGCGCGCGATTGTTTCGAAGCCACGCGCCGCGTAGAATGCTGCGGCTAGTTCGCCGGCGATGCCCGCGTTCTGGATGAACCCATTCTGGTGCGCGGAGCGAATAGCTTGCTCATATAGACGTTCAGCATCGAGTTCCCTCCCTTCGATGCGCGCCGTCGCGGCGGAAACCAGCAGGACCCGGTTATCGAAATTCTCCGGACAATTCTCTGCCCATATTTGAAGCTGCGAATCGTGACCGGACAACTGCTCTTTGTAGCGCAAACGCTCGGCGTCCGGCGCGCTGACGCAGCGCGCCGCGCAGGCGAGCGCGCTGTAAAAGTGGTAATCGGCGAGATGGAAGAATGACGGCTGAGTCCAGCTTAGCCGTTTGACTTTTTCAGAGGCTTCGAGCGTTGCGACATAGTCCGCCGCATGGAAATGTGCCTGGAGCTTGCAGATCCAATACGAGCAGGCGGCAAACGCAAGCGCGGGATTGCTCTCGATCTGTTCTTCAAACCTTTCCTCAATGAACTGGGTATCGTTGAACGATCCAAGCGCGGACGTCTGGCCCATCAGTGCCCGGATTAGCTGCAAGCGTGATCTGGTCGCCGCAGCCATGAGACCGAATTTCGCGTTCGTCACAAAGCGCAACGCATTCTCCGCTTCCGTCTGCATGTCACCGAGCGGCTCTCCCTTGTCGAACAGGAGCACCAGCAGGTTCCAGCGAGAATAGGCAGCAACGTTAACGTCCCCCGTCTCGTTCGCTGCGTCGAAGGCGCGCCGCACCAGTTCGATCCCGGCGCGCAGGTGCTTGGTCCAGGGTACCACCAGAGCGCCGAAACAGAGGTATACACGGGGTTTGAGACGAAGGGGTCCGCGTCGGTCGACGAGATCGAACGCAAGTTTGCCGAATCGATAGCCCGCCTGGTAGTCGCCGAAAAGCGACCCCGAGAGCATGCCGAGGCAAACATAGCCGAAGCAGGATGCGTCGGCATTGCCGTGTTCCAGGCTTAGATTGGCTTTCCGGCCAACAGCGAGAGAGAACAGTTTTGGATCGGTAAAGAGCGCCGGCGCCAATAGCATCGAAAGCACGTCCATAGTCGCGTTCCAGCGCGGCTCGGTCATGGAAGGCAGGTCGATGAAACTTTCGATCGGCCGTTCTCCAATCTGGATCCATAGCCGCTCATATTCCTGGCGAACCTCAGCCTCGGTTGGATGCGGCGACCAATCGATGCCGACGCTTCGCAGATACTCCAGACAGACCTGAACCGCGGAGTCGGTCCGGTCTTGGGTGGTGTAAAGGTCGAGGCGCGCCGCCGTAACGGCTCCGAAATCGATGACGTTCTTTGCGTGAACCGAGAGCAGGGAGAGCCGTTCCTCCGCTGCATCCAGAGCGCCGGTCAGGTGCTCGCACTGCGCCATATGCAGCTCAAGTGCGAAGCGCAGCTCATATCGCGTCGTAATTCCGCTCAATATGCATTCGGGAATGGCCGGCGACGAGGCCGGCAACTCTCTCGGCCCGACACTAGTGTTCTGTTGCGTAAATGACTATACATAAAATTCAA